>CAIKYI010000001.1 GCA_903831545.1 uncultured Methylobacter sp.
AGTATCATTGCCTTACGTCGTCCAATCGTGCAAATCAGACGAGCAACTGCTTTTGCAAGCATATTGCCCGACAAACACGGACAATTGCTTAAACAAACATCCTCAGCATCCGAATTGCAGCATCTGTTTTCTGCCCTTAATAGCGCTTCAGAAAAGCTGCATAAGCAGGATCAGGAGCTAAAGATGCTTAATACGCTGATTGAATACAGCGAGGATCCGATTTATATCATCGACGTAGAAGATGATTTTAGAATGGCTTTCGCCAATGACGCTGCTTGCCGGCACTACGGAATTTCAAGAGAAAAATTATTAACCCAGCGCGTGACTGATTGGGATACCGAAATCGATTCTGAAAAGCTTGCCAGTTTTTGGATGGGTATAAAACAAAACGGACATTTGACCTTTAATTCCAAACATCGTACATCAGGTGGCGAAATAGTCCCCGTAGAAATATCTGCAAATTATATTCAATATGAAGGACGTGAGTTTATAGCAGGATTTTTTCGTGATATTAGGGATCGCGTTAAAGTTGAGCAAGAGTTGACAGAGTCAAGAGACTTGGCGCAAAACGTTGCCAAGTCCAAAACCGAATTTCTGGCAAATATGAGTCATGAGATAAGAACACCCATGAACGGTATTATTGGTCTGGCGCAATTGGCTCTTAATCTGCCGACAGAACCAGTTGTCAGGGATTATCTCAGCAAGATCTTCACCTCCTCGAACAGCCTGCTGAGCATACTGAATGATATCCTGGACTTTTCAAAGCTTGAGGCTGGCCGGATGAATATCGAACATAATCCTTTTGATCTGGATCTGGTTTTGGATAATTTGCGTAATTTGTTTGAAGAAGTGGCACTTGCCAAGCATCTTGAGTTTATCATCGAAGTTGATCAATCAGCACCTCGCAACCTTATTGGTGACGCCATGCGTCTACAGCAGATTATTTCCAACCTGCTCGGTAATGCAATTAAATTTACCGAGCATGGTTATGTTGCGATCAAGATTACCTTTATAAAATTGAACGCTACTGAGGTTCGGCTTAGCTTTATTGTTGAAGACTCAGGTATAGGCATTGCAAAAATAGACTTGAATAAACTTTTTCAGCCGTTCAGTCAGATTGACGGCTCAATTACCAGAAAATTTGGTGGTACCGGATTGGGATTGTCTATCAGCCAAAGTTTGTTAAAACTGATGGACGGAGAATTTAGCTTGATCAGTCAACCTGACCGAGGTACCGCCATAAGATTTGATCTCAAATTTGATATTTCAGCTCAGGGTGACCTGCAAAAAACCAGTCACCGCGTCCGACTAAAAGAAGGCGAGCTGGCACAAGATCTTAAAAATAAGGGAAGTAATCTCCAGGGCATTAGAGTTCTGCTAGCTGAAGACAACCGCATTAACCAGAAAGTAGTCAGCGAATTTCTCAAGTTTTCGGGTGTTGAAGTTGTTATCGCTAATAATGGTCAGGAAGCCCTTGATTTACTTAAACAGCAACAATTTTATGCGATATTGATGGATGTACAAATGCCGGTAATGGATGGTATTGAGGCAACGCGCATTATACGAACGCAATCGAAGTACGCCAACCTTCCGGTAATTGCCTTAACAGCCGGCGTAACACAAGAAGAACAGGATACTTACGTTGCAGTCGGCATGAATGACTTTGTTGCAAAGCCCGTCAATCCACAAGTACTTATTGCCTGTTTGAATACGTGGGTGAATAAAAGGGCGAAGAGTGATGCATAAAGTGAAAATAATACATTGCAATGAATTAGCCGCTTTGACAGTAACTTTAATATTAACATTATGAACCCATCTCTGGAAATTTTCTCCCAAGGCGAAGAAGTTATTACCGGCCAAACCGTTGATACCAATGCTGCCTGGCTATCTGAACAGGTTGTCACGTTGGGTTTTACGGTAACCCGGCATACGGCTGTCGGTGATAAACTGGACGATTTAATCACTTTATTACGTGAAATTTCAACACGTACCGATTGCTGTATATGTACCGGCGGCTTGGGTCCTACCAGCGACGACTTGACCGCCGAAGCTGTGGCCAAAGCTTTTAATTTGCCGCTGGAATTTGACCCCGTTGCCTATGAACAAATCAAACGTTTTTTCACCATAAGAAATCGGGATATGCCCGCTGCAAACCTTAAGCAGGCCATGTTTCCAAAAGGCGCACAGCGAATTGACAATAGATGGGGAACCGCACCGGGATTTTTCCTGCAAATCGGACGTTGCTGGTTTGCATTTGCACCTGGCGTACCGACAGAAATGCGCCATTTGTTTGAAGAATCGATCGGTCCCACTTTGGCAAGTCTGTTTATCTTGCAACCGCCAACGTTAGTCACCATTAAAACTTTAGGCATTGGTGAATCAGACATACAGCAGCGCCTTACCGCAATCGAAATCCCACCTCCGGTACAACTCGGTTTTCGTGCAAGCCCGGATGATGTACAAACTAAATTATTGTTTCCTTCGGATTATCCTGAAACTGAGATAAGTACTTTAGTGACAAATATATCCGCAAAACTGGGAGATAATGTTTTTGCGATAGATGGCTTGGGTTCTGTCAGCGGTGACCTGGTAGGTACCATAGATCAATTAATGATGGCGGGAGGATACTCGCTGGCAGTAGTGGAAACTGCCAGTCACGGATTGTTGGCAGCTAAATGTGTAGGCATGGACTGGTTGTTGGAAACCTGCTATCAAAAGTTTCTGGAACAGCTGGGACAAAAACTTGCAGTTACTGTTAATAAAAATGATTTATTTACAACAGCAAAGCTTGTGGGACAAGCAATACAAAAATCCAATGCCGTTGATTTTGTATTGGTTCAACTCTATGCTGGAGATAATAAAATATTTCACGATAAAGATCAGGCCATTGTTCTATATAATGGCTTACTGACTAAAGATGGATTTTTTCAAAACACCCATTCAGTGGTCGGCCCGATTAATCGCAAGCAAAATCAAGCTGCGTTACTGGCACTGGATTTATTACGACGCTACTTACAACATAAAGAACTGTAAAATGCCCTTATTACGATTGTCCAACGTTTCCATCGCTTTTGGAACCCACGCGTGATTGAACAACTCTGACTTTCCGCTTGATGCCGGAGAGCGAGTTGGTTTGTTAGGCCGTAACGGCGAGGGCAAGTCAACCCTGATGAAGATCATTGCCGGTAATATTCAGGCCGATCACGGTGACATCTGGCGGCAACCTGAATTACGGTTGGCTTGGCTGGAGCAAACGCCCGATTTACCTGATGACGCAACCATATACGACGCCGTTGCAGGCGGCCTGGGTGAACTGGGCGAATGGATTACCCGTTATCATGAACTGTCTTTGACAATGGATTACGATGATGACAAAGCTTTAAATGAATTAGGTGATTTACAG
>CAIKYI010000002.1 GCA_903831545.1 uncultured Methylobacter sp.
ATTGCGATATAAATGGTCGACTGGATTTTGTGCAAAGCGGACCTTTAGGTTCTCAACCCAAAAACCTGGTTCCCTGGTTCTCAGTGCCGAAACGTAAAAACGCAGACCTGCGCGTCGTCTTTGGTCATTGGTCTTCTTTAGGCTACTATGAAGGATCAAACTGTTACGGGATTGATACCGGTTGTATTTGGGGCGGCCAACTTACCGCCTTAAGACTGGATGAACCCGTGCAGCGTTTTAGCATTGAATGCCCTGAAACCAGAAAATCCGGTAAAAATTTTCTTACTGTAGCATGTTAAGACTGTTCAATTTTTCCAGCTTTAAAAAACTATAGCTAAATTCGACATCGGGATCGTCACAAATATCTTCCCGCTCTACCTCGTGCCACTGACTGCTATTAAGCTCAGGAAAAAAAGTGTCACCGGTAAACTCCTTATGAATTTGCGTAAGATAGAGCGTATCGGCAACTGGCAACATTGACTGATAAAAATCTGAACCGCCTATGACGAAAATCTCATTGGCATCGTGACAACACGCAAATGCCTTTTCAATATCATTAAAAACCAGACATCCGGTTTCTGTTAAAGGCTGATAAGCAGGATTCCTGCTGATAATAATATTGAGACGTCCCGGTAACGCCCGGCCTATCGACTCATGAGTTTTTCTGCCCATCAAAATGGGCGCGCCCATGGTTAGTTTTTTAAATTTTTTAAGGTCTGCGGATAAATGCCAGGGCATTTGATTGTTAAGGCCAATGACCCGATTACTGGCCATTGCAACGATAAGTGAAATTTTCATACAATTTTCTTTAACTAATTAATTTTACCGGCACATCGTACTATGAAAAAGATACTGGTTGTATTTACCGGCGGAACGATTGGTTCTGTTGCGACTAATTGCACCATTGATACCTCAGGGTCTGCCTCGTTCAAATTGATCGAGTTGTTTCAACAACTTTATCCAAATCAGCAAAATATTCATTTTGAAACGATACAGCCTCTACAAATACTAAGTGAGAACCTGGCCCCACCTGCTTGGCAATCCCTAATTACAGCCATAGAATCTGCCCAGCCGGAACTGTTTGACGGCATCATCATTACTCATGGCACAGATACACTCGCTTATACCGCTTGTGCCTTAGGTTTTTATTTTAATGCCAGCAAGATACCGATTTTACTGGTTTCCAGTGATTATCCACTTGAAAATGCCAAAGCCAACGGACTTGAAAATTTTATTTGCGCAGTCGAATTTATCCTGCAAATAAACAAAGCCGGGGTTTTTGTGCCGTACCAAAATCAACACCAAATAACCCAAGTACACAAAGGCACGCGCTTAACCTGTTCTTTACAATTAGGCGGTGATTTTTTTAGCGCCCAAAATAAAAGTTTTATGCAATTTGAAAATCGGCAATTTTCGTTGCTGAATCAGGCCATCCCTAATACACCAGTTCAAAACACGTTGTTGAAGCCGGTTTTTTCTGATCGCATCCTCATGATAAAACCCTATCCAGGACTCGATTACAAGAGCTTTAACCTTAAAAAAGTCGATACTGTATTACATGATTTGTATCATTCCGGAACGGCTTGCACCTCAATGCAATGGGGTGAAAACCATTCTCTGCTTGAATTTATCAAACACTGCAAAAAACTGGGCATTAGTGTTCATCTGGCACCGGCAATTAAATCTGCCGATACCTACCAAAGCACCAAAGCCTTAATTGAACAAGGCGCTGAAATTATCTGGAATATGTCGATCGAAGCGGCCTATGTAAAACTGCTACTGGCCTATGGTAATTTTGACGATAAACAGGATATATTTAATTTTATTAACCAGGATATCGCCGGCGAACACATCGATTAATACCACCGTTTAGTCATTTACCAACTTTCAGTTGTTACTCGGCAATAAAATGATTTTGGTAATCCTCCATTGCTCTCCTGATGACTTCATGCGCTTCTTCACGTCCATAGACATTGGTTATTTCACAATGATTTTTTTCGCTGGGTAGCTGTTTATAAGTCAGGAAATAGTGTTTCAGACGATTAATATATGACTCGGGGCAATCAGATACATCACTCCATTGACGATAAAACTCGTCACCTTTCATGACTGCAATAATTTTGTCATCGGCATCGCCGCCATCCAATAAACGAAACCCGCCTATTGGTATCGCCTGCAAAAGAATATCGCCATGGGTCACGCTGCGTTCACTTAAAACACATATATCTAATGGGTCTCCATCACCTTTGGCAACCGGTTTACCTGATTGAGTTGCCGCATATTCTGCAACCCTTTCCGCGCAATAAGTTTGTGGAATAAAACCGTATAGCGTTGGGACTGTATTGGAAAACTTTTGTGGCCTATCAATTTTCAGATAACCGGTTTCTTTATCAATTTCATATTTAACGGTATCTGACGGAACGATTTCGATGAAAGCAGTAACCACCGACGGGGCACTTTCGCCAGGATTGATACCATGCCAAGGATGGGCTTTGTATTGTATATTCATGAGTGATGGTTTTTTGCTAAAAAAATGGAAGGTGTTTTTTACACTGAAATAGACGCTTTGATATGATCATGCGTCTGATAATCAAGGACTTCGAAATCTTCATACTGGTAATCGAATATCGATGTCGGTTTGCGTTTTATGTTTAAAGTCGGCAGCGCATACGGTTTTCGGGTTAGCTGCAAATTAGCCTGTTGCTGATGATTTAAATAAAGATGAACATCACCACCCGTCCAGATAAAGTCGCCCACTGCCAAATCGCACTGCTGAGCCACCATGTGCGTCAATAATGCATAACTGGCTATATTGAACGGTAAACCTAAAAACGTGTCACAGCTGCGCTGATAGAGCTGACAAGACAGCTTTCCATCAGCCACATAGAATTGAAATAACGCATGACAGGGTGCCAAAGCCATTTTACCTAGCGCAACATTTTGTTGGGGACTGATACTTTCATCCGGTAAGTCTGCAACATTCCAGGCTGAAACGATAATCCGGCGACTATTTGGTGTTTTTTTAATTTGTTCAATAATTTCCTGAATCTGGTCAATATGCCGACCATCGGGCGTAGGCCACGAACGCCATTGATGTCCGTAGACCGGACCTAGTTCGCCATTCTTATCAGCCCATTCATTCCAGATATTAACCTGATGCCGGTTTAAAAAATCCAGCTTAGTCTCACCTTTCAAAAACCACAGTAATTCATAAGCAATTGATTTAAAATGAACTTTCTTTGTTGTAACTAAAGGAAAGCCATCTGCTAACGGAAAACGTAACTGATGTCCGAACAATGATAAAGTCCCGCTACCAGTTCGGTCACCTTTTGGGTTGCCTTCAATCAGAATTTTATCGAGTAATTCTAAATATTGTTTCATACACTAACTAATCCGTTATAGGCTTATTTGGAATACTCTGACTTATATGCAAAATAAAATAATAAAGCGCCGATTACTATCATCGGTGTTGACAGTATCTGTCCCATAGTCACCCAATCCAAAGCCATATAGCCTAATTGAGCATCAGGCATTCTGAAAAACTCGACAAAAAATCTGAAGCAACCGTAAAAAAACAAGGCTAAACCAGTAGTGGCCATTACCGGTCTTGGTTTGCTGGAATACATCCAGAGGATAACAAACAACACTATGCCCTCTAATAAAGCTTCATACAATTGAGAGGGATGACGGGCAAGCATTCCACCGGTAGGAAAAACCATTGCCCAGGGCACATCGGTTGGTCTGCCCCATAATTCGGAATTGATAAAATTACCGATACGACCCGCACCCAAACCGATAGGCGCGAGCGGCGCGATAATATCAGTCAATTGCAATAGCGTGCATTGCTGCTTTTTTGAAAAAAACCACATCGCAATAAATACACCCAACATGCCCCCATGAAAGGACATGCCGCCCTGCCAGATTTTAAACAGAATTATCGGGTTATTTATAAACTCGGAAAAATTATAAAACAGGATATAACCAATCCTGCCGCCCAGAATAACGCCGAATGCGCCATAAGTGACCAGATCCTCAATAGCTTCAGGTTTGATCGGCGACCAGGATTGTTCAGCACGTTTTTGTCCCAGAAACCATACCGCTGCAAACCCGATAAGGTACATCAGACCATACC
The DNA here is from genome assembly GCA_903831545.1 of uncultured Methylobacter sp. GTDB lineage: Bacteria > Pseudomonadota > Gammaproteobacteria > Methylococcales > Methylomonadaceae > Methylobacter_A. The sequence goes on from CAIKYI010000002.1 coordinate 4,133, forward strand.
AATGAATTTTTACTGGTCCCAAGCTTAAAGCGACAGGATCTATTTGAGGAAAGCTCAACATGGTTATACGTCCAGATTTGTAACATCCAAAGCATTTTTGACGATAAAATCTCGTCTTGGTTCTACTACATCACCCATCAATGTAGTAAAAATTTCATCGGCTGCAATGACATCTTCAATTCTTACTTGTAGTAAACGTCGGTTATTTGAATCCAGGGTGGTTTCCCATAACTGTTCAGGATTCATTTCGCCTAATCCTTTATAACGCTGGATGTGCTGACCTTTTTTGATTTCTTTCATCATCCATTCAAAAGCCTGTTTAAAGTTGCTGACCGGTTGCTGTCTTTCACCCATTTGCATGAATGAACCTTCATTAAACATACCCGCAGTATTTTCTGCATATTGTGCAATATTGTGATAATCCTTGCCGTTAAAAAATGTCGATGGCAAAACAAAGGTTTTGGTTATTGCGTGCAGACGTTTGTTAACAACCACCAAAAATTCATTTGCTGATTTATAGTCCAGCTCAATGTTATAGATTGCCTTACTATCGCAATCAACCAACCGTTGCTCCATCTCGGCAAACCAAGCTGCGAGTTTTTGTTGATCCTGTTTCAGTTCATCACTAATCACATCCATATAGGCAAACTGCTCCAGAAATACTTCATCATAACGTCTGGACAAACGATTATTGATGCTGGCTATTTCTGTGAACAATTTAGCCAATTTTTCCAGTCCCTGCCCTTGAATAGGCGGCGCTGATGTATCAGTAAAAAGCTGAGCTTTATCCAATGCCAGTTGAATCAGATATTCATTCAATTGATTGTCATCTTTAACGTAATGCTCTTGCTTGCCTTTTTTGACTTTATACAAAGGCGGCTGGGCAATGTAAATATAGCCTTTTTCTACGATCTCGGGTAATTGGCGATAAAAAAACGTCAGCAACAGGGTTCTGATATGTGAACCGTCAACATCCGCATCAGTCATAATAATAATACGGTGA
>CAIKYI010000003.1 GCA_903831545.1 uncultured Methylobacter sp.
TACTCCTGAGGTCCGCGGCATGATTAACAAGATCAGTTATCTGGTCAAAGTTCTCTAAGAGGTTGATGATGGAACTTAAAGGCATCAAGCCCGCTGATGGTGAAAAGCACTATAAGCGTCGCGTCGGTCGTGGTATCGGCTCAGGAATAGGTAAAACCGCTGGTCGTGGCCATAAAGGTCAAAAGTCTCGCGCAGGTGGGTACCATAAGGTCGGCTTTGAAGGCGGTCAAATGCCTATGCAACGTCGTTTGCCAAAGCGTGGTTTTAAATCTGCACTGCTTAAATTCAATGCCGAAGTTACCTTGACTGCACTTGAGAAATTAGGCGCTACAGAGGTCGATTTGGTTACTCTCAAGCAAGCTGGCTTAGTCGGTGAACTTGCTAAGGTAGTCAAGATCATCAAAACAGGTGAGTTGACACTTGCTGTGAAGTTAACTGGTATTGGCGCTACTGCTGCTGCTAAAGTCGCTATTGAAGCGGCTGGCGGTAGCTTAGTTTAAGCTGGTCATTGAAAGAAACTAAACGTGGCAACTAACGCGACTCAACTGGCAAAAACAGGCAAATTTGGTGATCTTCGTCGCCGACTTGTTTTCCTTTTGCTCGCGCTGGTGGTTTACCGAGTGGGGGCGCATATTCCGGTTCCGGGTATCGACCCCGCGCAGTTAGCGCAATTCTTTAAAGGCCAGCAAGGCGGTATCTTGGGAATGTTCAACATGTTCTCTGGTGGAGCCTTGTCTAGATTTACAATTTTTGCATTGGGAATCATGCCGTACATTTCGGCATCGATCATTATGCAGTTATTGACTTATGTGCTACCCGCATTTGAGCAGTTGAAAAAAGAGGGTGAAGGCGGTCGTCGTAAGATTACTCAGTACACCCGTTACGGAACACTTGGACTTGCTCTTTTTCAGTCAATGGGTATTGCATTGGCGTTAGAAAGTTCAGCTGGTTTAGTGATTGCTCCTGGTTTTGGTTTTCGAATGACGGCAATTGTTACCTTGACAGCTGGAACATTGTTTTTGATGTGGTTGGGCGAGCAGATTACAGAGCGTGGATTGGGTAATGGAATTTCCATACTCATCTTCGGTGGTATTGCCGCTGGATTACCGAATGCAATCGGTGGCTTGCTGGAGTTGGTCAGAACTGGGGCGATGAGTATTATTGTTTCACTTTTCATTGTAATTTTGGTTGCGCTTGTAACATTCTTTGTCGTGTTTGTTGAGCGCGGACAGCGAAAGATTTTAGTGAACTATGCAAGGCGTCAAGTAGGCAATAAGGTTTACGGTGGACAGTCTTCACATCTTCCTTTGAAGTTGAATATGGCTGGTGTGATTCCGCCAATTTTTGCTTCATCGATTATTTTGTTGCCAGCGACGGTTGTCGGTTGGTTCAGTGCTGGTGACTCAATGCGGTGGTTAAAAGATATAGCGGGATCACTGACACCTGGGCAACCGATCTATGTCATGCTTTATGCTGCTGCCATTGTATTTTTCTGTTTCTTCTACACTGCGCTTGTTTTTAATAGCCGTGAAACTGCTGATAATCTAAAGAAAAGTGGTGCCTTCATTCCTGGTATTCGTCCAGGTGATCAGACCGCTAAATACATTGATAAAATACTTCTGCGACTTACTTTTGCTGGTGCAATTTATATAACTCTAGTTTGTTTGTTGCCAGAATTTCTTATTCTTAAATACAACGTTCCGTTTTATTTTGGTGGTACTTCTCTTTTGATCATTGTGGTCGTGACTATGGATTTCATGGCGCAGGTTCAAAATTACATGATGTCGCAGCAATATGAGTCGCTGTTGAAGAAGGCTAATTTTAAGTCTTCATAAGGCGATTGGTAAATATGTCAAAAGACGATGTAATTCAGATGCAAGGTGAGGTAGTTGAAAACTTACCTAACGCAACGTTTCGTGTTAAATTAGAAAATGGTCATGTCGTTTTGGGGCATATTTCTGGGAAAATGAGAATGCATTACATCCGCATTCTTCCTGGGGATAAGGTCACAGTCGAGTTGACTCCTTACGATTTAAGTAGAGCGCGAATTGTATTCAGAGCTAAGTA
>CAIKYI010000004.1 GCA_903831545.1 uncultured Methylobacter sp.
AATGGCTGCTTCGTTCTGCGTAGCATCTGCCATGTTTTACAGAGTAATTATGATTTATTAAGAAATATATTTTCCATGGTATCCCACTTAAAATCAGTCAATAGCTGTTGTATTCTATTTTCCATGCGCTGCAGATTTAAATAATGCCGGGTCCGGGTTTTTAAGCTTAACCCTGTTTGCCTGGGTTGTTCGGGATCAATTTCCCAAGGATGAAAATAGAAAATACCAGGCTGCTTTTCAGTGTTATTAACATGGTTAAAGGCCCATTTCGAAAAGACATAAGGATAAAATCTAAAAAAACCGCCCCCGCCACAAGGCAAATTTTTACTGCCGAATTTTACTGTCGTAATTGGAATTTCTTTAAAATCACTGCCGGCTATTGGCTCAAACATAAATCTGGGTGCATCGGGCATGCCATATAAATCATGTTTGACTGGATAGATACTGGAACTGTATTCAAAACCTTCTTCTTGTAAAACATCCAGTGCCCAAAGATTTTTTGCGCCTATTGAGTAACTGGCGGCGCGGTAACCTTTTACTTCTTTGCCGCTTAGTGCTTCGAGTATTTTTTTGGTTCTGGATACATCTTCACGAAATTGCTCAGGCGTTTGCTCGGTTACCCGGATATGCTCATAACCATGACACGCCAGTTCATGACCGTCCTTAATAATCCGCTTAACCAAATCAGGATAACGCTCAGCGACCCAACCTAATGTAAAGAATGTAGCTTTTATATCTCTGGCTTCAAAAATATCGAGGATGCGTTGGGTATTTTTCTCTACTCTATGGGGCAAAGTTTCCCATTGTGATTTTGCAATATACGGTTCAAAAGCTGATACCTGGAAATAATCTTCCACGTCCACGGTCATGGCGTTTTTAAGCGGTTGTAAGATTGACATGGGCTTAAGCAAAGCTAAATTACAGATAGTTTTTTTTAATATCTTCGACGATACGCGTGGCGGCGTTACCATCCCAATATTCTGGAATGCGCCCCGATTTTCCACCGGTTGCCAATATCTCATCGGCACAGGCCTTAATCTTTTCCGGTTCAGTTCCCACTATGGTATTTGTGCCTTGCTCAACGGTTATTGGTCTTTCAGTGTTTTCGCGCAAGGTGACACAAGGAATTCCCAATGCTGTGGTTTCTTCCTGTAACCCGCCTGAATCAGTTAAAACCATTTTTGCGGACTTCATCAATCCCAGCATTTGCAAGTAGCCAACCGGTGGCAAACAGATAATACTGTCTGTGGTGATAAGTTCTAACAAGCCATCCTGTTCTATTCGATTACGTGTTCGAGGATGAATCGGAAAAATAACCGGAATTTTTTGACTAAGGGCGACGATGCTTTGTAGCAGTGATTTTAAAATTACCGGATCATCAACATTTGAGGGCCGATGCATGGTTAACAACGCATAATTCCCTTGCTGAATAGTTGTGTCTTTTTGATATGCGTTTAAAGTGTCAGTAAAAAGAATTGCATGCTCAAGATTTGCCAATAATGAGTCAATCATGACATTGCCGGCAAAACAAACCCGGTTGCTGTCTATGCCCTCATCAATGAGGTTTTGTTCTGCACTTCTTTCTGTTGTAAACAGCCGGTCTGAAATCTGATCGGTCAAGATTCGATTAATTTCTTCCGGCATTTCCCTATCCCGGCTTCTTAAACCTGCTTCTACATGTAGAATGGGAATTTGTTTTTTTACCGCTACTAAACTACAAGCAATGGTTGAATTTACATCACCGACAACCAAGACTGCACAGGGTTTGACTTTATCCAGGACTGGTTCAAACCGTAACATAATATTGGCTGTTTGTTCACTATGCGAACCGGAACCTACACCTAAGTCAATATCAGGTTCTGGTATGCCTAATTGTTGGAAAAATGATGCTTTCATATCTTGATCATAGTGTTGACCGGTATGAACCAAATAGGGTGTAACCTGATCTTTTAATGCCTCAAATGCTTTAATGATGGGCGCCATTTTCATAAAATTTGGCCTTGCACCGACGACACAAACGATTGTTTTTTTGTCCATTGCCTTATCCCTATTCTTGCCCTGCATCTTCGTTATAAATATTGTCCATATCCAATTGGATTAAGATAGCTTTGCGTAATAATGCGCGCTCTTTATTTAAAGTGTTTTGCAGTTTCAACGCTATCTTTTCCAGAGCTAATACGCGTTGTTCCAAAGACCCTGTGGGATCAATCGTTAAATTCAAAGTAGCGGGTACTATTTCTTTTAACTCTTCATTTACAATTGCTGATTCTTCTTCAATTTCGGCAATCACTTTAATTATCGAATTTAAATCGATTAGCATCAATTCTTCGAGATACCCATAGAGTAACACCCTGTCAAATAGAGTGTTTATCCTTCTGGGAATGCCTTGAGTGTAATTGCAAATGGTATTGAAGATTTCCTCTTCAAATTGAGGAGTCTGGCTCCAACCGGCTTTTTGTAATCTGAATAAAATATAGCTTTGAGTTTCTTCTTCGTTTAGCGGTTTTAATTGATAAGTTGCAACTATGCGCTGCCTTAATTGTTCCATTTCAGGTAAAAATAAGGTTTCACTTAATTCGGGTTGACCAATTAGAAATATCTGAAATAACGACTTTCCAGCCAATTCAAAATTGGTCAGCATTCTCAACTCTTCCAATGAATCCTTGGGAAGATTTTGAGCTTCATCAACTATCATCAAAACCCGTTTACCATCGCGAGCCTGCTGCATAAAGTAACGATGAATTCTGGTTAACAAGGTCGATTTGTCTTCGCCGTCGTAAGGTAAACCAAATGTTGCCGATATTATTTTTAGTAAATCATCCGCCCCCACTTGCGAGGACACCATAATGCCTATGGAGATATTGTCATCATTTAAACTTTTAACCAGTTCTTTAACCAGCATGGTTTTGCCTGTGCCGGGCTTACCAATGACAATAACAAAGCCTTCGCCTTGCTTTAAGCCATAATGCATATAAGCCAAGGCTCTTCTGTGTACCTCACTGTTAAAAAAGAAATCAGTGTCGGCATTTAACTGAAAAGGTTTTTTATTCAGATTATAGAAACCATCGTACATTGTTAATATCTCATAAATAAACTGGCTGTTGCTCGATTTTCCTGATAATCATTGGTCGTCAGATCTGATATTTGATTTACATGACGCAGTTCCAGCATTCCGTAGATACGCGTGGTAATTGACCTGTTGATCCCAATTGAAAGATCATAACGGTCACTTTTGGTATTTGTGATGCTAGTACCGGTGGTTTGCTGCCACAAAGGTCGTAAAAAAGCACTGGTTTTACTGGCGAATTTCCAATTCCAGGAACCACTTATGCCTCTTACTTTCTCACTGTTACCACTTAATTGGTAGACACGGTCTTCGTTAAAAGCACTTGCACCTATCGTACTTTTTCCAGTGTTATAGGTAGAAGAAAGATTCCATGTTTTTCGGACAATGACATCATTGGTAAAGGTTGGGATATTAATTGCTCTTGTATTTGCAACAGGATCTACTATTGCATTTCCTGCTGTATCCTGAACGTTAAATATCTGTTGTTGCAATAAGATTTCCTGCACCGTGGTGGTATCATTATCATGCCTCAACGCCCAGGTTGACTGTCTTGTTCGATAATTTAGCGCTGTTTGCCATGTAGTTCCTGAATTTAACCCTATTGAATTTTTTCTGTAGGTTGTATTCCAGGTTAGTCTTTGCATCGGTGATACATTAACTGTTACATAGCTGTTATTTCCACCGCCAACTTCTACACTATAATACGAACTTGGTTTCCATTGTCCGCCAAACGTATAAAAAACACCGTTTTTACTCGTATTGGTCGTAGAAAGAAAACTATTGTTGCTATAACCACCCTGAGCAAAAACATTAAAATATTGATTTATAAATGTTCTCACTGAAGCATTGGAATTCTGAAATTTAACATTGTCGCCGCCGTCCCGATAATTTTCAGTATTATTATGTGCAAGGTTCCATTTAACCCGCTTAAATTCGTTGCCACTGTTTAGCTGCACGATTTCTGCGATATTTACCGTATCTGTAATTGGATTTAATGTTGAATTGGAATTATTATTTGAATTAGAGCCTGTAGTTACCGTATCAAAATTTAGCCGGAGATTTCCATTAGCGTAATCTCCAAATCGTGGCGTCCAATACGGTGACATACCAAATGTTGACACATTTGTACTATTACCAGACTTTGATATATTATCATTGGCCGTCTGGAATTGATTATTGGTATTTTGTTGACTGATCGAGCTATGAGAATCTAAAAATAATCTATTTGCATATAAGGTATTGTGTGAATTATATTGCAACTGATTTGCTGTACTTAATTTGTTATTACCGCCAGCATTATATAAATTCTGCATTGTATAATTCAGATTCAACGTTGACCTGGCAGAGCGGCCAATAATTGAAACTCCGGGGCTAACCTCTGAAACAAAAGCACTTTTTTCATTTCCTGATGTGGACAGATTGATATTATCGGAAAATATTTCTTTTGCTGAAACTGATGGCCTTATTGTCACATCAAAAGCACTAACATATTGAGAATGTCCCGCCATACAAAAAAAACCTGTATATTGGACTAACTTCAATAATATATTAAATATACTCCTTCTGAAATTTATATCATCAATTCCCATACAACCCATATCCATAATGATCTGCGTCTGCATTTGATTGTATTTTGTTTAGAAGTACCAATACAACATCGCAAAACATCAATTTATTAACCGAAGACATTATCATACTTTGCGGCGTTTTTTCGGCTTCGACTACCAATACGACTTGCCCAACCAAGCCGGCCAGAACCTCACCTTGTGTAGCCGCCAATAAAGGCGGTGAATCAAAAATAACGATCCGATCAGGATATCTGTTACTTAATTCCTGGGCCAGTACAATCATTTTATTACTATTCAATAATTCTGTTGAATGCTTGTGCTGCTTACCCGCAGGAATTACGCTTAAACCTGGCATATTGGTTTTTTGCACGATGTCTGAAAACTCAATATCATTACCTTCCAGATACTCAACCAAGCCGGGGGTTGCTTTTATGCCTAATGTTTTGGCTACAGATGGACGCGCCACATCTGCATCTATCAATAGAACTTTTTTATCCCGCTCATTTGCAATGCTTAAAGCAAGGTTTATGGCTGTAAAGGTTTTGCCTTCACCAGGAACACTACTGGTCACTAAAATCAAATTTGACCGATTTATGCCAACGCTACCTACCCCAAAAGCATTATTGATTAAAGGTCTTTTGATATTCCTGTATTCTTCTTCCGCTTGTGAATGTGTATTGCTGGAAGGAGTGACGAAACTTAACTCAGCTAGTTTATCCCAATCAATAACTGATATTTGTCTGGTATCCAAGAGCTTTTCTTTTTCCACAGCCCCCTGAAGTTTTATTATTGGAGGTGGAATTGGTGAATTTACTTGCCCGTTTAAATCAAATTGAGTTCCTGTGACAGAATTCGTTGAATCATCTGACTTAGGCTTTTCATCTTTGGCTTTATTTAAAGCTCTTTCAATAATGCTCATTTATACCTCTATTGAATTTTTAAATAAAACGATGCAGTTTGCCGATAATACCAGTCAAATTAATCTCCAAAATTTCAACTGTTATAAAACCAAAATAGATCAGGACTAACCCTGATAATCCAATATAAAATCGAATCATCATTCTGTTGTTTTTTTCAACTTGTGCAGTGGAAACCTTCAAGGAAACGCTGCCTAAAACAGGCAGTCCTGTTATGTGCCCAAGTTGCGAAGTTGTCATAACCGTTGGTTTGATCATATAAAGCAGCAATGACACACCAAACCCTAAAATCAAACTAGCTACTAGTACTCCAGAATATAAAACAACCCTTTTTGGTGAAGCTGGTTTTAAAGGAATATTAGGGGCATCTGCAATTTTAAATTTTAGTGCTTCTGCCTGATCGTCGACTTTTTCAGACATACTCGCTTGCTCCCTACTTTCGAGTAATCTTTCGTAATTACTTTTAATGGCATCATAGTCCCTGTTTAAATTTTGCAAGGCGGTTTCAACAGTCAGCCTTGAATGTAACTCTTCACCAATTTTGTCCACGCGGGCTTTCAATTCATCTACTCG
>CAIKYI010000005.1 GCA_903831545.1 uncultured Methylobacter sp.
AACTACTACCCGAGGCTGTCTCCATGAAAAATAAAGCGATCTTATTCAGTTTAATGTTAGTTGCTTCCACTGCCGTATTGGCCGAGCAAAGTTTACTTGAAGGCGTAGCAAAGCAAGCAGTACAAGATAAAGCGGCCGTTGTAGCGCCGGATGCCGTTAAAAATATTGAAGCCACTAACCAAGCACTGGATAAGGCTAAATCTTTAAAAGGAGCTACTGAACTTGCTCCTGACGCGCTTCAAGATCAAGCAAAAGACGTGGTCAAGGAAAAAGCCAGCGCAGCTGTACCGGCAGAAGTAAAAAAAGCCGGAGAAGCCGTAAAATCGGGTAAGGAATCAGTTGAGAATTTAAAGGGAAAATTTGAAGCCGCCCCCAAGTCCACTAAAGCTCTAAAGAGTAAAGTTAAAGGCACAGCAACTGACAAGGCACTTAATTTATTGCATTAATTCGAATTATTGACGAAAGGCCGGTTGATTCCGGCCTTTTTCATTTAACACCAACCAACTAACTCACTCCAATCCGTTGTATAGCGTTGCGAAATACGCTCTGCCTTTGGTTTCCATGATTTATCAAAACCGGTTGCTGCGATTGAAATAGCCTTCGGAAAGCGCCGATTTATCTGGTCAACGACCTTCATCCTAAAAAAATCAGTTGAGTTTAACCCTGCCAAAAATTTTCAGCATAAACTTGACGGGCCGGAGTCGGCCATTATGTGAAGTTAACTTTTATGTATAGCGCTGTTGCCGCGAGCGAGATACCATAAGGCTTAGAAGCCTCTATCTCGCTCACGGGCTTCACATAATTACAGCGATTTCAAGAACTGAAGCAAAGAGTCTGGAGCGCTGTAGCGAAGCGGTTTCATGCCGGGTTCCTGAAGTTTGGCAAGTGCTTGATCCTTCATGGCCAAATCGGTTTCGACATACTGGTATGTTGTTTTCGGGCTTTCGTGACTCAGCCATAGAGCAATTACGCTGATGTCGACACCGGATTGCAATAGATGCATCGCAGTTGAATGCCGAATGCAGTGTGGCGAAACATGACGCCCAACTAAGCTGGTGACAGTTTTAGAAGCTCTGATTACCGCCAAGCTAAGACGCTGAGTGACATTGTTTCTGGTCATCGCTTGACCATCGCGATTGGGCAGCAACGCGGAGTCATTTCCCAACGTTGGATTCAAGCGTAACCATGCCCGGATTTTCTTCACCGTTGATTTCCATAACGTTACCGCCCGTTGCTTTCGGCCTTTGCCATGTAAGTGGACACAACTTGCGCCATCCAACACAACATCTGCTACCTTGACGTGGATGATTTCTGACACTCACGCACCAGTATCGTAAAGTAACCTTAGCAATAAGTGGTCACGCCTACTGATCCACGTCATGCCTGGATCTCCGATAATTTCGAGCATTTCTTCCCGCGAGAGGAATTTAGGTAAAGGTAGCTCGAAGCGTTTCATCGTTACGGCCAAGGCCTGTTCAGTGCTGGCATTTTTAGTCGGCATAGTCCACCTCCTCGGGCCGTGCATACTGCTCGAATTTCCCAGCCGCCACGTCCATCAGTTCCGGCACAGCCGTCATGTAGTCATGCCAATTCGTCACTTTATAACCAGATTTTTTGATTTTATGGCGGCGAGACTCATTGTGTTTATATGGCATGGTGTGGATTCGACTGGAATAGTTAATCCATGATGATGCCATATATCCAACTGAAATACTGAAAACCTGATTTATTCAACAACGCCGTTGTTTACTGGATTGCTGGCTGAGGTTCAGAGCTACTGAACAACGTATTAGACACCGCTTTTCAAGGCTGGCTCATGAGCGATGGTTGGCAGCCTTACCGCTATTACCTCAAGCGCCTTCGTTGTTGCTCAAAACGCTGATTAAGTCAGTCTATGCGGCTCGGGAATGGCCTCCAGACCAAGCGCTACCTATTACTTATCAAACCGCTTTGTCTGATTACCGATGTGTTTGTGAAGCAATGAGTGCTCATGCGACGCATACCAAGGCGCGCGCGTTGGCCAGAGAAATGCTTAACGATTGGGACGCTATTTTCCAGGTCTTGGCCCACCCACATTTACCGCTGACGGCACGAGAATTCTGGCGGTTCTGATTAGCGTTATTGAAACCTGCCGTGTTCGCCAACAGTCACCTTGGATTTATTTAGCGGAAGTGATTCGTCAAAGACGGGCGGTATTTTCTGTGCCAAGCCTTCCTTTAGCTAAGGGGACTGAATAATTACTCATAATTAACGTCTTTTATAGTTATTCCTGAAAAATCCAGATAATCGATTTCGGTACACAAGGCTTGTTCTTTTTTAAAAAAACTTGAAAGTCGAGTGTACTTTTTTTTCTGGCTTGATTCTTAGCTCCCACCTACTTTCCCGCCGAAATCGACACGACTATGTCCCAACAGGGTGCCGGTGGCAAAAGCGAGATCGATTAATGACACTTGATAGTCGCCTATGGCGCGGACTTCGCGTAACTGCGATTCACCGAGGCGAGTGAGGGTTTCCAGCACTTCAGTCATGGTTCGTAAACCTTCGCGAAATTGCTTCAGCTCGGCATCGTAGTTTAGCCCTGCGAGCAAAACATTCTGACGCGTAGCCAGAATACGTTGCCAATTCTGCCCTACCTGATCCAGGGCATCATAAATTTCCCGACGCACATTGAGTTCCCGTAACTGCGCGGTCGTTAAACGTTGCAGGCGTTCCTGTACCGCCCTATCCAGCTTGGCACGACGCACTTCGTTGGTAAGCGGCATTTCCATGCGTACTCCCACCGACCAGTCAGAATAGTCCCCACCGGTTGTCTGGTCAAAAGCACCACTAAAAGACGATGAACTCCGTCCCAGCGAAGCATAGCTATAGTCAAGCATGAACATTGGCAAAGTTTGGTTACGTAGATAGTCTATCTTGGTCAGATCGGCAGCGAGCTTTAGCTCCAGCTCCAGCAATTCAAGCCGTCCGGTCAAGGCACGCTGTACCAATTGTTTGCGGTCGAATTTAAATTCAACCAGCGTTTATTCATTTACGGTAGATGTCAACCCAGCTTCTGCAGCTGTGGATAGATT
>CAIKYI010000006.1 GCA_903831545.1 uncultured Methylobacter sp.
ATAATCTGGCGACTTACGAGGGTAATTGCTTTTTTTAGATCGAATCTGTACCTTTATAAATAGTTCTGTGGTTATTCCCAGCTACAATCGCCGAGAGTTGCTATAACTCGCGCTATTATCCGTATATTCCCAATCCTCACTGCCTGCTGAAGTCATCGTCATTGATGACGGCTCTAACGATGGCACTGAAGCCCTGCTACAACAGGAATTTCCGCAGACACGTTATTACTATCAGACAAATCAAGGTGTCAGTGCGGCCAGAAACCTTGGTATAAAACAAGCTTCTGGCGAGTGGCTGGCTTTTTTGGATTCTGATGATGAATGGCTACCTGAAAAACTGCTCCAGCAAAAATCTGCGCTAAAAGATAACCCTGAACACAAGATTTGCCACACCGAAGAAAACTGGATACGCCATGGACTTTGTGTTGCGGTACCCAAAAAATACGCTAAAAAAGGCGGCTGGATGTTTAGCGAGTGTTTGCCGCTGTGTGCGATTTCACCTTCAACCGTTTTGATACACCGTTCGGTATTTTTAGATGTGGGACTTTTTGATACTCAACTACCCGCCTGTGAAGATTATGACCTATGGCTTAGAATCAGCGCCAGATATCCGCTTTTGTTGGTTAAGCAGCCACAAATTAACAAGCATGGTGGTCATGAAGATCAGCTATCCCTGGCTTTCTGGGGCATGGACAAGTTTAGAATCAGTGCCCTGCAAAAAATAATCGAGGCAGATCAATTGTCTGACCAAGACCTGCTGGCCGCTGTTAACATGTTGGTTAAAAAAGCAGGCATTTATCTTAACGGTGTGACCAAACGCGGAAAAGCCGATGAAGTCGAATATTACCGACAACTTATTCGACGCTATGGTGGTGATGCGTAATTTTTATAACAAAATCGGAAGCTATTTAAGCCTAAAACGACAACTACAATCCCCTTTGGCCATACAGCTTAGCTGTTCAACGTCATTTTCCAGCAAGGAAGACATCAGCGCCAAATCAAACTCGCAAATCTCAATATGTTTCTGAGCCAAATCATGATAAATGCAATTGCGCGCTTCAATATTCAGCGTTTGGGTTTCCGGCTCTGTAACCAGCTTCACTTGAAAACCAAGATTAGTCATAATCAAGCCAAGTTGATCGACACGTTCATTTAAAGCTTTACCGGCAAATTGGCTTCGTAGCGTATCCGCCAGTTTGACGCCAAGCTTTTGCATAAATGCTTTAAAGCGTTCATCGCCCAATTCCTGGACCAAATCATTAATAATCAATTCTGAAAACCAGGCATATTGCTTGGGAAAATAATTGCTGCCCTTATCGGTAATGACATAAATAGTCACAGGCCGCCCGGCTGTTTTATTGAGCGTACTTTTTTTGATATAGCCATCACGCTCAAGCACAATGAAATGTTGCTGCACCCCCGTCCTGGAAATATCCAGCATTTTAGCCAAATCATCAACACTTAGACCGGTTCTGTTTTCCAGTAAGTATTCAAGGATCTGATGCTGTCTGGAACTTATTTTTTGATGTATTGGCGAATTCATCTCTATGTCATCATTCTTATCAGGTTTACAAAGATAATAGCCAATTATGACATATATTACTTTTAAAAGTTTTATATGGCGAAAATTTAGCTGTTGTTATAAACTTTGCCTTGAGCAAATTTGCTTAAAATAATAATAATTAACCTACAGAATACCGGAGACCATAATGAGCAATTCCCCAGAAACAACTTCAAGCCAATCACTTTATGAGCAACTCGGTGGTGAAGCGGCTGTTAATGCTGCCGTCGATATTTTCTATCGTAAAGTGCTATCCGATTACCGTATTAACCGTTTTTTTGACAATTCTGACATGGAAAAACAAGCGGCTAAACAAAAAGCTTTTTTAACCATGGCTTTTGGCGGCCCCAATAACTATAGTGGCCAGGACATGCGTACTGCACATGCCCGTTTTGTAAAAATGGGTCTTGATAACAGTCATTTTGATGCAGTCATGGAAAATCTGTGCGCGACCCTGTCCGAGTTAAATGTTCCTCAAGAACTCATCGACCAGGTTTCTGCCATTGCCGAAACTACACGCAATGACATACTCGGCAAATAACTGAAGCTTCTGATGGCGACAATCCCGCGCATAACTTTTGGCGAAGCAACATTTTCCTGCCAACCAGATGAATCCTTATTGGATAGCCTGTTAAGACAGAACATACAGGTGCCATTTGGTTGTCGCCAGGGCGTTTGCCAAGCCTGCTTAATGCGCAGCATTGATGCCGCCCCACCCGAATCAGCCCAAGCCGGACTAAAAGATACGCTACAAACGCAAAACTTTTTTCTGGCTTGTGTTTGTCACCCTGAACAGGATATGACCGTAGCCTTACCTAACCAGCAAGGCGCTTTCATTGAAGCAAATGTCATAAAAAAGCAGTTGTTGAGCCCGGATATTATCCATTTGGTTTTGGAATATCAAACGCCATTTAACTTTTTCGCCGGTCAATTCGTCAATTTAAAACGACCCGATGGCTTAATCCGTAGCTATTCAATCGCCAATATCCCTCACGCCAAAAACGTCCTCGAATTTCATATTCGACGCTTGCCCAAAGGACAGTTTAGTAACTGGGTGCATGAAGAATTGAAATTAGGCACGGCATTAAGCCTTTCAGCCGCACAAGGCGCTTGCCATTATGTTCCCGGACGCGCCACGCAACCGTTATTGTTGATCGGTACCGGCAGTGGCCTTGCGCCACTTTACGGCATTATCGCCGATGCCTTAACGCAGGGCCACCAGGGCCCTATCCATTTATTTCATGGTAGCCGTGATCTAAATGGCCTGTATTTTATTGATGAACTGCGTGAACTTTCCGAAAAGTTTAACAACTTTCATTATGTAGCCAGTATTTCAGGAGACAATATTGACTCGAAGCATGTTAAAGGTCGAGCCAATGACATTGCCCTGGCCTCAATCGACTCCTTAAGCGGATGGCGAGTTTTTCTGTGCGGACATCCGGAAATGGTCAATCAGAGCAAAAAAATGGCCTTTATGAAAGGTGCGTCCATGGCCGATATTTACACCGATGCTTTTCATGTCCTGCAGGCAGACAGTTAAGCACCTAAAGTTAACTCTCTAATAATAAATAAAATATCTTGTTTACGAAGACATAAATGGCGCAACGTTTTTTTTCTTCACAACGTTCAGGGGTAATTAAAGGCATTTTCCACGCGGGCCATTTCTAATGCCTTTTCTTGCAATTGGGCTTATCATATCTGCCATTATTGCCATGAACCCTTAGTTTGTGTCATACCAGACAACAATGATTTAATCGCGCCATGAAACACTATAAATTATTACTACTGTTACTGTTAAACATGGTTTTGACTGGCTGCGGCCAGCCTGGCCCGCTTTATTTACCCGGCCAGGCAGCACCCGTTTATGTGGAACCCGGTCCTGCTCAAAAACCAGAACCCAAGACTGAAAAAGCCCAATAACCATGGATTATTTTAATTACCGAAACGGCGAGCTTTTTGCCGAAGATATTGCTGTTCAAGACATCGTCTATAAATACGGCAGCCCTTGCTACATATATTCAAGAGCCACCCTGGAACGGCACTGGAAAGCTTTTGATAACGCTTTTGGCGAACAGGCGCATTTGATCTGTTACGCGGTAAAAGCCAATTCCAATATCGCACTACTTAACCTGTTGGCCCGCTTGGGTTCCGGCTTTGACATCGTTTCACTGGGCGAATTGGAACGGGTTATTACCGCTGGCGGCGATCCTAAAAAAATTGTCTTTTCCGGTGTCGGCAAGCGTGAAGATGAACTTCTGGCGGCACTTAAGCTGGGAATCCGCTGTTTTAACATCGAAGTCAGTGGCGAACTGGATAGGTTAAACCAGTTAGCCGGACAACTTGGCGTTATTGCGCCCGTGTCTTTTCGGGTAAACCCTGATGTTGACGCCAAAACTCATCCTTATATTTCTACCGGTCTAAAAGAAAATAAATTTGGCATCGACATTCAGCAGGCATTATCTGAATATCGCCGTGCCGCCGCAATGCCGAATATCAACGTAATTGGCATTGATTGCCATATTGGCTCGCAACTCACAGAAACCCCCCCTTCCTGGATGCGCTGGATAAAGTGCTTGAACTGGTTGCAACACTTGCTTTGGAAGGCATCAACCTGCATCATTTGGATCTGGGCGGTGGTTTGGGTATTTGTTATAAAGATGAACAGCCACCGGAACCCGCCGAATATATTCAAGCGGTTTTGGCAAGACTGGGCAAAACTGACTTTGAAATTTTACTGGAACCAGGCCGTGCGATTGTCGGCAATGCCGGTATTTTGGTAACCCAGGTCGAATATCTTAAACCGACGGCAAATAAAAATTTTGCCATCGTTGATGCCGCAATGAATGATCTGGTACGTCCTTCTTTATACAGTGCCTGGCAGGAAATAATACCGGTCAGTTTGCCAGGCAACGAAACCGCAATGACCTGGGATATAGTCGGCCCAGTCTGTGAAACCGGTGACTTTTTAGGCAAAGACCGTTTACTAAGCCTTGCCCAAGGCGATTTACTGGCGATACGCTCTTCCGGTGCCTATGGTTTTACCATGAGCTCAAATTACAACTCCAGACCCCGTCTTGCCGAAGTGATTGTCGATGGCAGCGATCTCCATCTGGCCCGGGAAAGAGAAACAATTAAGCAACTGTGGGCAGGCGAGCATTTATTGCCATAGCGACGTGTTGCACACGCTACTCTTTGTCAGTATGTATTAAACCAACTTAGCTAAAGTAAACACCAACCCAATGATTAAATTCACTAAAATGCACGGACTTGGCAA
>CAIKYI010000007.1 GCA_903831545.1 uncultured Methylobacter sp.
CTAAATTATAACAGGATGACTAAATCGTCAATAAAACTGTAAAATAGCAGTTTTTTCATTGGTCAGCCTTTTAATACATCATGCGTACTTCTCAATTCCCACTTAATACCGTTAAAGAAACACCGGCTGATGCTGAAATAGCCAGTCATCAATTGATGATTCGGGCCGGTCTGATTCGCAAACTGGCTGCCGGTCTTTATACCTGGTTACCTTTGGGGCTGCGGGTGATGCGTAAAGTCGAAAAAATCACCCGCGCGGAAATGGAAAAAACCGGCGCTTTGGAAGTGTTAATGCCTGGTCTGCAACCCGCCGAACTTTGGCAGGAAACAGGAAGATGGGAACAATATGGCCCGGAACTGGCCCGACTTAAAGACCGTCATGACCGGGATTTTTGCTTGGGACCTACGCACGAAGAAATTATTACCGATCTGGCACGTAACGAAATCAAAAGCTACAAACAACTGCCTATCACTTATTACCAAATACAATCCAAATTTCGCGATGAAATACGCCCTCGTTTCGGCGTGATGCGATCGCGTGAATTTATCATGAAAGACGCTTATTCCTTTCATCTGGATCAGGAGTCGTTACAAGTCACTTACGATGCGATGTATCAGGCTTATAGCAATATTTTTAATCATTTGGGCTTAAAGTTCAGAGCAGTGATTGCCGATTCAGGTTCGATTGGCGGCGCAATTTCTCATGAATTTCATGTGCTGGCTGACTCCGGTGAAGACGCTATTGCCTTTTCAACAGACAGCGACTATGCCGCGAATGTTGAAAAAGCCGAAGCAGTACAACCTTCAGGCGTTCGCGGTGATGCTATTGAAGCCTTAACACTGCTTGATACGCCTGATCAGCACAGCATCGACGACATCAGTTCGTTTTTAAGTATTCCAAGTTCACAATGTCTTAAGACGCTGATTGTTAAAGGTGAAGAAGATACCATTGTTGCATTGTTGCTCAGAGGTGATCACACCCTTAACGATATAAAAGCCACAAAAATCGATGGTGTTGCCTCGCCGCTGGAGTTTGCCAGTGACGAACAAGTCAGTAGCGTTTGTAATTGCAAGCCCGGCTCAATTGGTCCCATCGGCTTGAAGATTAAAATTATTGCCGATCGCAGCGTCACTGTGATGGCTGATTTTGTTTGCGGTGCCAATCAGGATGGCAAGCATTATAAAGGCGTGAACTGGGAACGTGATTTACCAATACCAGACCATATTGCCGATCTGCGCGTAGTGGTTGAGGGCGATCCCAGCCCGGATGGTAAAGGCACAATTACCCTGGCGCGTGGTATTGAAGTGGGGCATATCTTTCAGCTTGGCACCAAATACAGCGAAGCCATGAAAGCCGGGGTTATCAACGAAGGCGGTAAAAACCAGATTATGACCATGGGCTGTTATGGCATTGGTATTTCCCGGGTTGTTGCGGCTGCTATTGAGCAAAGTCACGACGATAAAGGTATTATTTGGTCTACACATCTTGCGCCTTTTCAGGTTGCTCTTTGCCCGATGAACATGCACAAATCCGAACGGCTCAAAGTTGCTTCAGAGCAGTTATATCAAGACTTGCTGGCTGCCGGCATTGATGTGTTGTTTGACGACAGAAAAGTTCGCGCCGGCTTTATGATTTCGGACATGGAACTGATCGGTATTCCGCATTGCATCGTTGTTGGTGATCGTGGTCTTGATTCCGGTACGGTTGAATACAAAGCCAGAACGGCTGAGGCAAACGAGGAAATACCCTTTGCGGATATTATTGATTTTTTGCAGGCAAAGTTGGCCTAGCGCATTAAGTCGCTGGCAAAACAAGTGCTGGCTCATCCCTGCAGGAATCGCAAGAACTTATAGCGAATCCATACTACTGGGATGTGAAAATACTGCAAAAGTGAATTTATGCCGACCAAA
>CAIKYI010000008.1 GCA_903831545.1 uncultured Methylobacter sp.
GATTAGCGACTCGGAGCGCACTCCCTCGGTGCCCCGTTCCCTCCAAAACTGCTGAAAACGTATCAACAACCGAGGTAACGGCATTGAAATGGGGGTCTGTTTGATTATCCAAAGCCTTAATGGTAATTTGAAAATAGACCGGCGGAAGTTGTTTTTGTTTATTGTGAAGGTAGATGCCCGCAGCATGACCTGCTTCATGGAAAGCGGTTTGCCGAAGCAAATCTTGTGTATTAATGGCGTAGGATGGATCAGCTTGATAGGTCCGCTTCATGATGATTTCACCCGCAGGTTAAAAAGATGCGGCCAGGGCTGCTGACCGCATTAAACAGAAAGGGTATAGCACATAAACTCTTATCTAACTGGCTAAGATCCTAGAGTCGGGCGTATCTTAATTGCTAAAACCGGTCATGAAAATGTGACATATTGCCGCGCGACAATTTGTCGCTGATTTTGGCGCTATAATTGCTTATATTAATTAGTTTGTACTATCGAAATAGCTCTAAAGCCAGCTATCAAAAGGGCTTAAACTAATCACCAGATATTTTATCTGTGGCATTTCACCTGAAAAACAGGTCATATGACACATAAATCTTGATTTGCTCTATGGAGTAACTTTTAATGCCAGATAAAATCAGGCAACCCGTAATAAATAACTTCCACTAAAATTCGCACAGATCGCTTCGGCTGCGCTCAGGAAAGATTACTGATTATACTGAACAGTTAATAAAACACGGATGCCATATGCAAGCGACCCCACGGATCGGATGAGTTTACGTGGATTTATAATATCTTAAATCCGCGTTCCATTTTTATGGGTATTTAATCCAGGAAAACGCAGTTTAAAATAGGTAGGTAGGTAGGTAGCAGCGGGCCCGCGATTAAACTGCTCGCGGGCCCGCTCTACCAAATGTCTCACCCAGATGGCGAGCAGCTTCGAAGCAGGATGAATCAGACGCCCATAGTTTGTCGGCAAAGCATAAATGCTCAACTGCGTTTTATCGGTTAATGTGGCTTACCATAGTCAAGGCGCCCCCACCTTTCCGTCAAAATTATTAACCACCAGTTTGCCTCCGGACATTACTAAATCCGGATATTCCAGACTTTTGAAGCCATGACTTGGATCGCCTTTTACGGCAATCATGTCAGACGGCGCTCCAGCCTGAAGGGTACCCAGCAGCGGAATATTCAAATACCGTCCTGATTTTGACGTTGCACTGCGCAAGACCTCAATTGCCTGCATATTTGCCATGTGCATCATGGCCATAAGCTCGTGGGCATCAATACCCCAGGGAATGTCGGGATGCGCAATTTCAGCGCCGTATAAAAAATCCCCGCCCAGTTTCGACCAGGTATTGGCATTATGAGCCACACCCGGACACTTGGATAAGGTATCCAGCGTAGTAACAATTTTTACCTTGTTAGCCACCGCATTTTTTAACAATGGCTCTGGGATGATGTCACAGGGCATGTGCGCCCATTCATCGACACCGGCCTCAACAGCAATCTTTGCCCCCGTTGCCTCGCCAAGATGCGCAGTCACTTTACGATCCCGTTTATGGGCTTCATCGACTATCGCCTTCACGACATTAACTGATAACAGCGGCCAGCTCTTTTTTACAGGCGCATCTTTTTGATGATGGGCGCTTTCATGTCCGGTATCGGCCTGATGATGGTGATGGCCTGCAGCCCAGGGCGCACCAGCTTCACCACCGGGTTCCAGGGCAATTTTAATCACCACCGCGCCACCGTCAACGAGGCTGTTAACGGTTTCCCTGGCTTGCTGTTCAGAAGCTACGGCAATCGCAATATTTTCCGCCCCCATGCCTGGAATCGGATAACCCTCAGGCGCAGTGATAATAGGTCCTGAAGTCAGCACCCGTAAACTGCCGTCACCGCCATAAGGCTGATGCAAAGGCCCGCCCACATCTCTAAGCGTTGTGATGCCGTGCTTGAGAACGGTTTCAGCCGGAATATGTTGATATGCCAAATGAGCATGCAATTCTATAAAGCCGGGCAATAAAGTTGCATCGCCCAAATCGAGAACCTTTGCAGCACTTGACTTAAAGGCTTCCCGGTTATCAATACGACTGATAATACCGCCGGTGACTAATACCGAAGTATTGGTTCTTAGATTGTTACCATCAAAAACCCGTGCGGCATGAATAAGCAACGGTGTTTGCCCGGACTCCCCGTCACCAGCAAAAGATGACGTCGGGACCATTACCGCCAGAAACAACCAGAACTTGAATTTGTAGAACAATTTAGAGAGCATTTTCATTAGCAAAAACGTTTTATTAAGAAATTGATTTGGCTAGAATCGATCAATTGACATTCAAACCAATGCCTGTTGGTTTAAACTTACTCCCTTAAAACTTAATAACACCTAAGCTGGCGGGGAACGGGGGATGTAACCGGATGCTTGTCTCTGAAAACCGCCTGCCTTTTAAAGCGCATAGAAACCCAATAACAAACTGTAATTATTACCTACCAAGCTGTCACAACCCCGGCTCATTTGTATGAGACAGGTAATAATTTGTATGCAAAACGTAACCTACAAAAGTTTAATGCTCTTTTTTAGCTGCTTTAAATCAGCCGCAGAACAAAACCGCTGATAGCGTAACCTGACAAAAAGCCGGGTAATCTCATCAATAAGACCACCAAGCTCCGGGTGGTGTATTTTGGCCCGGACAGCAAAATCATTGGCACCTTCGCCCAGTCCTTGCACCACACCTGCTTTTGCCATCTTTTGGCTAAACTTTCGATACATCACAACAGCCGGATCTTCGGGCTTATGCCGGTTTCTAAACATTAAAACAGCCAACAACAGCATTGCCAGTCCAATGGCTGCAACCACCCAGAATACAACTACAACCATGCTGCCAATACCCAGCGACGAGAATAGTAAAGACTGATTACCACTGCCATAGCCGACTATCCATCGTTGCCACTGGTAATCCAGACTATCCCAGAGTTGCAGAGCCTGCTTCAAGTGCAAAGCACTGTCCCGTTCATTTGGGTTCGTTATTGACAAGCTGACCGCGCCAGTCGCGACTTGTTGTTGAATATTAATATCCTGCTCAATGCGATCAGGCTTGATTGCGGTAGTAGGATCAACCCTGATCCAGCCCTTCCCTGCCAGCCACACTTCGGCCCAGGCATGCGCGTTGGCCTGTCTGATTTCCAGAAACAGGCCAACCGCGTTCAACTCCCCGCCCTGATACCCGCCTACCACCCGCGCCGGAATATCAGCCACCCGCATCAGATAGACAAACGCCGTCGCGTAATGGTTACAAAATCCGGTTTTTGTCTCAAACAGAAAACTCTCGACAGGATTATTCGGCATCAACGGTGGCTGCAAACTGTAACTGAAATGTTGTTGCCGAAAATAACCCAGTACCTGCTCAATAAACAGCTCAGGTTTATCGTCAAAGCCCTGCAAGCGCCTAACCAGCTCAACGATACGCTTTGACGGCGCAACGGGCAGTTGCAGATTTTCGCGATATTCGGTTTTAGTAATAAACCCGGTGTTGTAGTTCGGATAAGAAACCAATGCATATTCCGCCGCCTCACCGAATTTATGCTGACTGGTCAGTTGATAATTACTGTTGCGTCGCAACGAGGCGTCATATTGCGCCGGCATGTCCAGTGCATATACCCAGTTACGACTTTGCGGTTCTTGCAACAATTTGTATTGATAGGCTGGCCCCGAAAAGGTTACTTCGTCCTGGTAATACGCAACATAATCATGCTGCGACATCCGCCAAACCGTACCGTCGGTATAAGAAAAAACCGGGCCACGCCAGTACAGCTGATTTTTGGGTGGCACTTCCCCGTTAAACTTAACCCGAAATGCCATTTGCGGGGATAACGCCATTTTGTTAATCGAACCCGGTTCCAGTGTCTCGCTTAACCCCGACTGCGCCTGGTTTTTGTTGCCATCCATCAACCCCCAAACAGGTGCCTGCACCCTTGGAAACAATACAAAAATAATGGCCGTCAGCGGTAACGCCTGCAGCATAATCAGTGCCGCTGTGCGTAAAGCCGTGTTGTTTTGTGCCTGATTGCCATTAATCGTCACCAGAGCCGCCAATAACACACAACAGATCAGCACACTGTATCCGGCTATGACAATGGTCTGCTGATACAGAAATTGGGAAGCCGCAACAATAAACGCCAGATAACTGACCAAATACACATCACGTTTTTTGTTCAGTTCCAGCAACTTAAGACCCAGCGCCGCTACAAATACTGCCGTTCCTGCATCCCTGCCCCATATTCCCCGATGCTGGCTAACCAGCAAAGCAATGCCGACAAGGGTTAACAAAAAAACAACCTTGCCATTGGGCAGATATCGCGGCCGCCAAACGCCCAAAACCCGCCACAGCAACAACGCAAAAAACATTACAGACAACGGGGCAGGCACATGAGTGATATGCGGCAATGTAATCAGCCCGATCGCGCTTAACAGCAACAGCAACACGCGAGGCTTGAGTTCGTTAACCATCATCACAAGA
>CAIKYI010000009.1 GCA_903831545.1 uncultured Methylobacter sp.
CTCCTTGATAATTGAAATGAGATCATAGCAATAAATCTTGCTATCTTGATGCTATTCTGCTAAAAATGCGCGGTTTTATTTAATCATGTCTTAGGAGTTAATGGATGACCGATAGTTCTAAAACTGGCGATTCACCTTTCAGTTTTAAGCCTTACCAAGAAAAGGAAGGCGAAGAATATATGAACAGTGGCCAACTGGCTCATTTTGAGAGTATTCTTAAAACGTGGAGGGGCAAATTAATGCACGAAGTGGATCGTACTGTGCATCATATGCAGGATGACGCCTCCAATTTTCCTGACCCTAATGACCGCGCGTCACAGGAGTCAGAATTTAGTCTGGAATTAAGAACCCGTGACCGTGAACGACGTTTAATCAAGAAAATTGATGAATCCCTTAAAGAAATCGAGTCAGGGGATTATGGATTTTGTGAGTCTTGTGGAATTGAAATTGGTATCCGTCGTCTGGAAGCCAGGCCTACGGCCAGTTTGTGCATAGACTGTAAAACCCTTGATGAAATTCGTGAAAAACAAATGGGCTAAGTCTGGATAAACAGCTCGCTATTGGCCGGTTTGCACCTTCGCCTACCGGCCCTTTACATCTTGGTTCCCTCTATACGGCGCTTGCCGGATTCCTTCATGCCCGCTCACAGCAAGGTTTGTGGTTGTTACGCATTGATGATCTTGATACTGACAGAAATGTAAAAGGTTCCGCTGATCTCATCTTAAAAACCCTTGAGACCTTTGGTTTGTATTGGGACGGAGATGTTTATTATCAAAGCCGGCATCTTGCTTTCTATGAGCAATTTATCAATGAATTGCAAGTAAATAAATTGGTTTACCCTTGCACCTGTAGCAGAAAAGACTTGGCGAATAATGCTGGAAGCCAGATTTCATCGGATATTTATTCGGGGATCTGCCGAGCTCAACCAGCTTCACTCGATAAGCCCCATGCGTTGCGGATTAAAACCGATTCTCGTGTTATTGTTTTTCGGGATGGCCTGCAAGGTTCGGTAGCTCATGAGCTTGCTGCGCAACATGGCGATTTTGTCGTGAAAAGAAAAGACAATATTTTTGCTTATCAATTTGCCGTGGTTATTGACGACCATCTGCAACACGTTAACCAGGTAGTTCGCGGTTTTGATTTGCTGGAAGCAACGCCAAAGCAGATTTATTTGCAGCAATTACTGGGGTTTGCAATACCAGCTTATATGCACGTCCCTGTTATTATTGACGGGAAAGGCTATAAACTCAGTAAACAAACACAAGCCGCAGCTGTTGATGTAACTGCACCGTGTCGTATTATTTTTGATTTGTTGATGTTATTAAAACAAAATCCGCCAAGCGAACTTAAGCAGGCCCGGCTAACCGAGTTGTTGAACTGGGCCGTTGCCCATTGGAAACCTGCTTTGTTAAAAGATACTCAGGTTATCAGTTATGATATTTAGTGATTTTTAAAGGAAGCTGTATATGCAACAAAAGCAAAATAAGGGCTTAATATCAAAAGTGCTGATCGTCGGCGCTGCTATCGCTATTTTGAGTTATCTGTTTCATCCAGGCGCTGGACAATTGAGTGTCATGCTCAATGGTGAACCGCTTGCAGAGCCTTTGGTGCGCTTTGCAGCATTCCCTACTTTTTTGTTTGTGATGTTAGTCACCGCAGTGTTGATGGTGATTCTGTTTTTAGGCGTCGGCGTATTTATGTTTATGTTTGCCATGCTGGTTGCAGTGGTCGTGATTTTTATTGTGGCGCCTTATTTCTGGCCGGTATTGGTTATTGTTTTGGTTATGACCATAGTGATGTCCTTCAGTAATGGCCAAAAGGATTAAGCTGTTCTCTTTTGTCCTCATCGTTACTCATTTTGCCCCTTTTTGTTCTCAGACGTTACAATAAGCGAAATGTAACCTAAATCTAATCAGGTAAAGCTATGGAAAAAATAAAAGTGCTTTTCGTCTGTATGGGCAATATTTGTCGCTCACCTACAGCCGAAGGCGTGTTTGCCAAATTGGTCAGAGCTCATAATCTTGAAGCGCAATTTACTATCGACTCAGCGGGAACGCATGCTTATCATGTCGGCAAAGGGCCTGACTTGCGTTCACAGGCAGCAGCCATAGAACGTGGCATTGATTTGTCAAAGTTGCGGGCCAGAAAAGTCAGTGCCGAGGATTTTGAGGATTTTGATTTTTTGCTGGCCATGGATGATGATAATTATGAAATTTTGATCAGTGATTGTCCTGAGCAACATCGGAGTAAAATAAAATACTTTCTTGATTACGCACCTCATTTAAATCAGCGTCAGGTGCCAGATCCTTACTATGGCGGTGCCTATGGTTTTGAACGTGTTCTGGATATGGTAGAGCAGGCCTCGACCGGATTTCTAACAGCCGTGCGTGAATCAGGTCAGATTAAATAACAATGAGGCTAATACTGTGGCAATAGTGACGAATACCGTAGTTTATCTGGATGGTGATGTAGTACTGGAAGCTTTTTTTGCATTTGATGATGCGCTTTCAGGTCGAAGGCCGGCAGTGTTAATTAATCATGCCTGGGGTGGCCGGGATGATTTTGTTGCCGAAAAAGCCAAAAAAATCGCCTCGTTGGGCTATGTTGGTTTTGCGGTAGATATGTATGGCAAAGGTGTTTCAGGATCAACACCTGAAGAAAATGGCAAGCTGATGCAGCCTTTTATGCTTGATCGTCCAATGCTGCAACAGCGAATGAAAGCGGCTTTGGCTACTGTTAGACTAATGCCTTGGGTTGACGACAGTAAAATCGCCGCAATCGGTTTTTGTTTTGGCGGCTTGTGTGCGCTGGACTTGGCCAGAACAGGTGCCGAAATAAAAGGTGTAGTCAGTTTTCATGGTTTGTTGGTTCCTCCTGGAAACACCCATGATAATGCTATTAAAGCAAAAATTCTTGCTTTACATGGTTGGGACGATCCGATGGTTCCGATTGAGCAAGTGCATGCCTTTGGACGGGAAATGACAGAGGCCGGTGCGGATTGGCAGTTGCATGGGTATGGCAACACCATGCATGCTTTCACCAATCCACTCGCTAATGATCCGGGATTTGGGACGGTCTACCAGCCCATTGCAGATAGACGCTCATGGCTGGCCATGCAAAACTTTTTTACGGAAATATTCGCTTAAGAATTTGTGTGGATTACTATCGGTAATGCTGTGGCGATTTGTTAATTAATCACGCTTGTTGAAAGTGGATTGCCATTTAGCAAGTTGAAACAAGTCTCTGATTTTCCTGGGCGCCTAAGCGGAGGTTTTATAAAACCTCCGCTTAGCGTCGCTTAAACGTTAAACCTGAAATGTACAACATCCCCATCTTTAACGATATAGTCTTTGCCTTCAAGACGCCATTTTCCGGCGTCTTTTGCGCCTTGTTCGCCTTTGTAGTCAATAAAGTCCTGATAGGCGATGACTTCTGCACGGATAAAGCCTTTTTCGAAATCGCTATGAATAACACCAGCCGCCTGAGGAGCTGTTGCGCCTACCGAAATTGTCCAGGCACGAACTTCTTTAACGCCCGCTGTAAAATAGGTTGCCAGGTTCAGTAATTTATACCCGGCTCTGACCACTCGGTTCAAGCCCGGCTCTTCAAGACCCAGATCATCAAGAAACTCCTTTTTCTCTTCTTCATCCAGTTGGGCAATTTCTGCCTCTATGGCGGCGCAGATTGGCACGACCATCGCGCCTTCCTTATCGGCAAGGGCTTGAACTCTGTCCAGCAGGGGATTATTTTCGAAACCGTCATCCTGAACATTGGCGATATACATTGAGGGCTTAAGCGTCATTAAACACAGATCCCTGATCAGCGCTCGTTCATCTTCAGTTAAAGGTAAGGTTCGAGCTGGTTCGCCGGCGTCCAGTTGCTTGAAAACCTTTTCCAGTACGTCTTTTTTTGCCTGTTCATCTTTATTGCCGGTTCTGGCCGCTTTGGTGGCACGCAACAGCGCTTTTTCAACAGAAGCCATATCGGCTAGTGCCAGTTCGGTGTTAATGACTTCGATGTCAGAGATGGGATCGATTTTTCCTGCAACATGAATGACATTATCATCGTCAAAGCAGCGCACAACATGGGCGATGGCATCTGTTTCACGAATATTTGCTAAAAACTGGTTACCCAGGCCTTCACCTTTTGAAGCGCCCGCAACCAGTCCGGCAATGTCTACAAATTCGATTGTTGTAGGCAATATGCGTTCAGGTTTTACAATTTCAGCAAGCTTGTCCATGCGGCTGTCAGGCACTGGAACTACGCCAACATTAGGGTCGATGGTGCAGAAAGGGTAGTTTTCGGCGGCGATTTTCGCACGGGTTAATGCATTAAATAAGGTC
>CAIKYI010000010.1 GCA_903831545.1 uncultured Methylobacter sp.
CGTTCCCTAAAGAAAAATCCACCGTAAATATTGCACCACAAGGCACCAACAAAGAGACTGGCGAATCCATTTTAACCCTAACCACCCGCAATTGTGGTGACAGCCCCATTATTCATTATTCACAGAATGCGACAGTCACTACGGATGATCCTGTTGTTGATGACTTGGATAATTTTACGACCAACGCCGCAAATCTCTATTTTCTGGCAGTCGATGGCGAAGGCAAGCATGAAATCGGTGAGCCTAAGCGTTGGCTAGCCGACTTGATGGTTCGCCATCAAATCCATGCCGCAGCCGATAAACGTCGTATTGAACTACAATGCGTACCTCAAGCTGAAATCTATTACAGCTTAAATGGATCAAATCCTAAAGAAGGTATTCTCTACGAAGCCCCCTTTGAAATAGAAACAGAAGCTTTGCGACTCCTGGTTTTCGCCAAATCAGGCGAGGCTACTAAAAATACTGAATTCAGCATCCCGGCCAGTGGTGATACAAGAGTACAAATTGATGACACCAAACCGGCACGGCTAGTTGACTCAAAACGTATCAGCCTTGATAACACAGAAAAAGTCTTTGCGGTCATTAATCGATTTCGTGATCGAGAGTCCACGCTATTAAAAGGCGTGCGCATCCAAATCGGTGAAGGCGAAAATACCGTACAAATACGCTTCCACGAACGTCAGGTGACCGCACAAATGATTGAAGAAACCGTAAATTCGATGCGCAAAGTTCTCAGTGATGACCAGGCTCAAATCAGTATCGATATTACCGGAGGCATCCAGTTTGGTGATGGTTATGCTGCTAAAGAATTCGCTGAACTCAGTGGCTTGCAACTAAGACCCGGCGACGTGATACAAGAAGCGTAAGCAATGACCACCCGAAAGAAAGTCGCCACTGCCGAACAAGCCATCGTTCACCCAACCTTGGGTTTTGGCGTACCAGCCACTAGCGATCCACATCATTTCGTTGTAGAAATACCCCGTAATAATACCGGTACGGTCAGCATTGTCGAAAATTTGGGCTTACAAAGCCATGATCATTCGCAAAGCCTGATAGCGCGATGTGTGTTAGAACGTCCCCGCTGGACAGCCATTCGCAGTGAAGTCCAGCGTACTTTTAATATGCAGCTTAAAGAACGTAATCTAAAAACATCGACTTGGAAAGTTGGCACCAACCCGGTTGATCGCTTATTAGGCAAGGAACTTTGTGTCCTTGCCTGGGCCATTGAAGGCATGGACTTTGATCACATCCCGATTGCCGTGCGTAACTGGTTGGCTTTGCGCCCGGAAGAACGCTGGTGGCTATTCGGAATGACAGCTATCACCACTGGCGGTGTCAATGATGGTGGAAAAGGCTGGCGTTTAGCCTTGCGTCATGCCTTAGGTGATGTAGCGCAGAACGAACTTTTCAGACCTCGCTCATCTCAAACGGTAAGACTGGAAACCGAAAAGGACAATGAAAATGGTACACTTAGCCTGTTCGATTTTGAGTAGCGACACGATTTTCTTGTTCCCATGCTTCATTCGAGGGAACAAGTAATAGCCGACACGTCGGAAATTAAGGATTTTTCATATAATTTGGCAAAGTAGATTTACTAACTTGGAGTTAAACAGATGCTAACCAATAGTCAATTAATCCACCATAATCAAACCATCATTCCTCATCCGGTTCTGGAAGCCTTAAAACTGCGTGACGGTGACTCGATAGTTTTTGAAATTGATCAAGCCGGCGTCCATTTGCGCAAAGCGCCTGCTATAGATAAAGCCTTTTCAGAAGCACTACAAGGTACCTTGAGCGAATGGGCTTCGGCTGCGGATGATGAAGCTTATGCAGATCTTTGAAAAGTTTTCCGTAGTCGTCGTACCTTTTCCGTTTACAGATCAAGACGCAAGCAAAAGGCGGCCCGCATTGGTGCTATCCAGCACCGCATTTAATACCTCAGTGCAGCATTCGGTATTGGCTATGATAACGAGTGCTAAAAATTCCAATTGGCTACTGGATGTAGCAATCTCCGATTTACAAAATGCGGGACTGACTTCCGCGTCTATTGTCCGCATGAAGCTATTTACCTTGGATAATCGCTTAATTATCAGGCAAGCAGGTAGTTTGGCAGATGCTGATCGCCAAGCCGTTAGCATCGCGTTTAATCAATTATTTGAAATTAACATATAACAAGTGTAGGTCGGGTTAGCTCGATAGAGCGTAACCCGACACACCGAAGCCACTATGTTGGGTTACGCTACGCTAACCCAACCTACAAAACTTATTTTCCAGGTACTTAATGACCACGCTTACCCCCTTTACCCTGCAACACACGCCTGCGCTGATTGAATCAGTATTTCCAGCTCAAAAAGTTTCGTTTGAATCGCAACGCGAACGCAAAGCCGGTGCAGGGCAAACCTTAACGGC
>CAIKYI010000011.1 GCA_903831545.1 uncultured Methylobacter sp.
TCTAAGCCTTTTTTTTGCCTGTTGTAAAATTAATAGGCCCATAATAGGCATTTGAAAAAAACGCCTATTAAAATTAAGCACAAAATCAGCAGCAACCACCGCTAACCACCACGCCAATAAAACCAATAATCCGTTAATGACATCAGCCGATTTTAACGATTACGCCAGTTTCCGAAGTGAGTCCATTTCCAGCTTAAGTCTCGATATGCATTTCATACATTCAAATGTCTTCAAACTGTAACTTGTTATTTAAAAGCAATTATGATTAATAGTCCATATCGTTTGCCCAATAAGCACTCGTGAATAAAGAGAAAAAGCCGACACTTAACTTACATTAGGTACGGAAAATCACAGGGTCTTTAATTATATGGATCGCCAGATTGCCTCTTTTGAATTAAATAACGTTTATCGCATCGGCCAAGCTATTGGTGGCTATTTATTCAAAACAGCAAAGGTGTTTCATTCATGAATTTCAGATTTAAAAAGCATCTCGTCGCATCGATCTTAATGGGTGGACTGTTGTTAGCGCCTGAGATGCAGGCCGCAACTTACACGGTGACCAGACTTTTCCAAATTGGGGGAGAATACAGCGGAAGCGGACAGGCAACAGCCTATGACATCAACGCCAGTGGGCAAATAGTAGGTATTGCTTACGCCCATGCCATGAGCCATGCTGCCTTATGGCAACCCGCTTCAGCGAATCCTATTGACCTTGGCACTTTAGGCGGTAGCTACAGTACGGCCAATGGCATCAACGACTATGGGCAAGTGGTAGGAACAGCTCTAACCAGTGACACCACCTATCATGCTGTCTTATGGCAACCCGGCTCAACGACTCCTATTGAACTAGGTACTTTAAGCGGAAGCTACTACAGCTGGGCCTCTGGCATCAACAATAATGGGCAAGTGGTAGGTGGCGACACCAGTTCCAATGGCGTAAACTATGCTGCTTTATGGCAACCCGGTTCAACGACTCCTATTGAACTAAGTACTTTAGGTGGCACCAACAGTTTTGCCACTAGCATCAACTCCAGTGGGCAAATAGTAGGTATTGCCAATAACAGCGATGAAATCTATCGTGCAACTTTATGGCAATCCGGCTCAACGACGGCTGTTGAACTTGATTCTTTGGGGGGAGTCGGTAGAAGCTGGGCAAGTGGTATCAACGACAGCGGGCAAGTGGTAGGTTTTACCCCAACCATTGGCGACTATCATGCAACTTTATGGCAGTCCGGCTCAACGACCGCTATTGATCTAGGTACAATTGGTGGAGGTTACAGTCAGGCCACTGGCATCAATAACAGTGGACAGGTGGTTGGAGTAGCAGATACCAGCGGAGGCATCAACCATGCCGCTTTATGGCAATCCGGTTCAACGACGGCTATTGACCTTAATACGTTGGTATCGTTGTCAAGCGGGTATCTACAAATTGCGCTTGGAATTAATAGCAAAGGTCAGATTATTGCGCAAGATTCAAATGGTTTTGCCAACCTGTTAACGCCTACCGTTACCTCAGTCCCTGTGCCCTCTGCCATCTGGCTATTCGCTTCGATGCTTGCCGGTTTTATTGGTTTTAATTGTCGCAAACAGATACAATAAGGTATCGTCCAACCGTAAAGATTGCTGAGTAAATGCGTAAAGTAACGCTGAAGCCAGCGTTACATCAGCGTTTGATTGAGACATGTTGCGCTCATTATGCTCTTCAATGTCTTGTTTATATTCGATTCCTGCGCTCACAATGCGCTCAACATCGCATATCCAATAGACTCATAATTTGTTCTGAAAACTGCGCGAAACTACTGCGCAAAAAGTACCACCAAGCCGCGCCGATACTAGGATAATCTGCGCGAAAACTGCGCGGTTTTTGTTCTGCCAAGGTGCGCACTTTAGCTTTCACAATCAATCTCTGGCTAATGAAATAATTACTACATCGTTATTTATAAAATCATCCGATCACATAAATAGTGAGACAAAAACAGCTTAACCACGCACCACATCTGTGTTTAGGTGTAACAACACCTTGCTGCTGAATTTCGGCGATTAATGTTAAGTTTTTCTCGGTCATTATGCCGTTACTGCATAAGACTGATTTTAAAATCCTCCTGAAATTTCACTAACTCCTGCAAGTCGGCTACTTCGGTTTCGCTTAACGTATGTCCATATTTTGCAATCAACTTGGTTAGGGATGTCGCCCAATATCCAGCGTTACCGGACCATAACGCCACCGACTTAATTTTTGCAGCTTCAACTATTTCAGGCGTTAATGCTTCTGGATATTCGATTGCCTTATAAAACCAGCGAGTAAATCGGATTAGTGGTCTTGTACCACCTCGATAGGCATTGTGGCTGATGTTTGCCTTGCCCGTTGCCGTGGTTGCGCCGGTGCTATGCTGCCA
>CAIKYI010000012.1 GCA_903831545.1 uncultured Methylobacter sp.
CGGAGATTGTAATGCTCAGTACGAGTCATATTTTATGAAAATATTATCCCCTTTTTTTACACTGTTTCTAGTATTGGTATTGGTGGGATGCGATCAACCATCCGCTGACCAGCCCTTACAATACAGCACTACCCCAGTGGACGATACTATCATCTACCGTTTTGCTGTCCATCCTCTTCACAATCCTCAAAAACTTAGCGAAGCTTATCAGCCCTTAATTGACTATCTGAATCTTCAACTGAAAGGCGTACAAATTGAGTTGGAAGCCTCGCGTGACTACCAGAACTATGAGAAAAAGTTTCGCGCCCGCGAACCCGAATTCCTGTTGCCAAACCCCTGGCAGACCTTACAAGCGTTGAAGGTTGGCTATCACGTGATTGCGATGGCTGGCGATGAGGACGACTTTAAAGGTATCTTTATCATCCGTAAAGACAGTGCGATTAAAGTGCCCGCCGACCTCAAGGGTAAAGTGGTAAGTTACCCATCCCCCACGGCGCTGGCAGCCGCCATCATGCCTCAATATTATCTCTACACACATGGCATCGACATCAACCGCGACATCCTGAATACCTACGTTGGCTCCCAGGAATCATCCATCTTAAATGTGTATCTGGGTAAGTCTGCTGCTGGAGCCACTTGGCCGCTACCATGGCGACTGTTCCAGAAAGACCATCCCGCAGAAGCCGCTCAACTTCAGATGATCTGGGAAACTCATTCACTGATTAATAACTCAGTCATGGTACGTGATGATGTACCGGAGGCCATCCGGGAACTGGTAAGAAAAACGCTCCTGGATTTGCCACAAGCTCCACAGGGACATACGATCCTGGCAGGTATGGAGACCTCCAATTTTTATACGGCCGATGATACCAGCTATGGTGTAGTGGCTGAATTCATCAAGCACTTCGAACAAAAAGTGCGCCCAGTGGAAAGTAACTGATGTTTAAAACCCTAAAGCGACTTTTGCTTGGTAACCTGCGCAAACAATTAACCCTTGGTATGGTGCTGACAGTAGCCACAATGATGTCCCTGTTCATCTGGGACATGACTCGTCGCCAGCAGGCCGTTGAGATAGATCAACATTCCGAACAAATAACGGCTCTCGTCAACAGCGTGGCGACATCCTCGGCAGTATGGGTCATCTCGCGGGATTACAGTGGCTTACAAGAAATCATTCAAAGTATCTCGCGGTATCCACATCTTCGCCATGCTATCGTGCTTGACCTCAAAAATCAGGTGCTGGCTCACAATGACCAGACCAAGATCGGGCTTTATTTGAACGAACTGCCGCCAAAATCCAACACATTGATTTTGCAAAGAACGGCAAGTTTGATTGATGCCACCAGTCCTATTATGCTTGCTGACAAACAAATTGGCTGGGTACGGATTGGTTTGGATCGGACGCCTTTTAACGCAGAGCTTTATAAATTAAGAAAAAATGGCCTTTTTTATGGACTGTTCGCGATTGTCTTAAGTACCTTTTTTGCCATACTGACAAGTAAGTTCCTGACACAACGACTCTATAAAATCCAGCAAGTGGCTAATTTCGTGCATGCAGGAAAATTAAATCTGCGAGTGGATCTAACAGGGGATGATGAAGCTGCAGTACTTGGCCGACAATTCAATGAAATGCTGGATAGCTTGGCGCAGCGGGAAGACATCTTGAAAAGGAGCGAAACCTTCAAAAATGCCATTTTAAATTCAGTGCCCGCTGAAATCGCCGTGTTAGATCGTGACGGCGTTATTCAGGCGGTTAACGAACCTTGGATACGATTTTCATTAGAGAATAATAACGATCCCGGCAAGGCTAAGTTGCAATCGGCGGTTGGTATCAATTATCTCAAGGTCTGCCAAGCGAGCGTTAATTTCACGCTGGATGATGACGCTCTAAAAGCCAGCCAAGGTATTCAGGCTGTACTGGATGGCAAGCTACCCAGCTTCAACTTTGAATACCCCTGTCATTCACCTCAACAGCATCGCTGGTTCTCCATGAACGTTATGCCTCTGGATAAAGACTCAATATCGGGGGTTGTCGTTACGCATACCGATATAACGACTATTAAGAGAACCGAGGAAATTCAGATTTTCCTGGCAAAAACCACTAGCGAACATTCAAGTGAGTCTTTTTTTGAAGTGCTAGCCCGCTATCTTTCAGAGTTTCTTGACATGTTCTATGTCTGTATTGATCGTCTCGAAGGTGATGGACTGAATGCCAAGACATTGGCAGTCTGGTGCGATGACCACTTTGAAGATAACGTGACCTACGCATTAAAAGATACGCCTTGTGGCGATGTGGTTGGTCAATCGGTCTGTTGCTTTCCAGCCAGCGTCTGCCAATTTTTCCCGAGTGACCAGGTATTGCAGGATTTATGCGCTGAGAGTTATATTGGTATTACATTATGGAGTCACACGGGGCAGCCAATAGGGCTAATTGCTGTGATTGGTCGAACACCTTTGGTGAACAGGTCTCTGGCCGAGTCTATTCTGCAATTGGTTAGTATTCGAGCCTCCGGTGAACTGGAACGACTTTTTGCAGAAGAAAAACTTCAGCTCTCTGCCAGTGTGTTTTCTCATGCCCGTGAAGCTATCTTTATCACTGAACCGGATGGCACTATCATTGATTCCAATGATGCCTTTACTTACATCACTGGCTTTAGCCGTGATGAAGTGCTCGGCAAGAACCCACGCCTCCTCAATTCTGGACGACAGAGCAAGGAGTTCTATGCAGTTTTATGGCTTGAGATAATCGAAAACGGTTATTGGTCCGGCGAAGTATGGAACCGTCGTAAAAACGGTGAAATTTACGCTGAACTACTGACCATCAGTGCCGTGCATAGTGCTGACGGTAACATTCAGAATTACGTGGCGCTGTTTTCCGATATCTCCGCATTCAAGGAGCATGAGAACCAACTTGAGCACATTGCCCATTACGATGCATTGACCTCCTTGCCCAACCGCGTATTACGTGCTGACCGTATGCATCAGGCCATGGCGCTAGCACAGCGGCGCAGTCAGCCAATGGCAGTAGCATTTCTCGATCTTGACGGTTTCAAAGCCGTCAATGATCATTATGGACACCCCGTTGGCGACCAGTTGCTGATGACCGTAGCATCTCGAATGAAACAGACCTTGCGCGAATGTGACACCCTGGCCCGACTTGGAGGCGATGAATTTGTCGCAGTGCTCCTCGAACTGGAGGATGTTAACGCCAGTGTACCTATGCTCAATAGGCTACTCGCTGCGGCTTCTGAACCGGTACATATAGGTGATCTAGTGCTCAATGTGTCGGCTAGTCTCGGCGTTACTTTCTATCCGCAGGCAGAAGATATAGATGCCGATCAACTGTTACGCCAGTCGGATCAAGCCATGTATCAGGCAAAACAGGCTGGTAGAAATCGCTATCATATTTTTGATGCCGAACAGGATAGTAATATCCGTGTTCATCATGAAAGCCTTGAGCGTATTCGCTATGCTTTGTGTGCGCAACAGTTTGTACTGTATTACCAACCCAAGGTGAACATGCGAACCGGGTCAGTCATCGGTGCCGAAGCCCTGATTCGTTGGCAACATCCTGAAGAGGGTTTATTGCTGCCAGCAGTTTTTCTACCGGTGATTGAAGATCATCCACTCGCTGTCGAGATTGGTAATTGGGTGTTAAATACGGCCCTGACCCAGATAGAGGACTGGCATGCCGCTGGACTGAATCTCCCTGTCAGCGTCAATGTCAGTGCCCGCCAATTACAACAACCAGATTTTGTAGCTCGATTACAGGATGTTTTGGCAGCGCATCCTGAAGTAAAGCCATGTAGTATTGAACTGGAGATTCTCGAAACCAGCGCACTGGAAGACCTAGCCGGAGTATCCAGAGTCATTGAGGCTTGTCGTGAGATCGGGATTCTGTTTGCGTTGGATGACTTTGGTACCGGGTACTCATCACTAACCTATCTAAAACGCCTGCCAGTTACCCTGCTCAAGATTGACCAGAGCTTTGTCTGCGATATGCTGGAAGACCTGGATGACTTGGCTATTTTGCAAGGTGTGCTCGGGTTGGCGGCTGCATTCCATCGTGAAGTGATCGCCGAAGGTGTGGAAACCATTGAACACGGCGAAATGTTGTTGCAACTGGGCTGTGAACTAGCCCAAGGTTATGGTATTGCTCGACCTATGCCAGCAGAAGAAATGCCTGGTTGGGTGGCTACTTGGCGCATTGATCCATCGTGGCTCAATTTATCTTTGATCAGTCGAGATGATTTACCGCTACTTTTTGCCAGTGTTGATCACCGCGCATGGATTACTGCCATGGAAAAGTATCTAAAGGGTGAACGTTCAGACCTACCTCCAATAAATCAACATCAGTGCGATTTTTGCGTTTGGCTGGATGGCGAAGGCTTAGTTCGCCATGGTACACAGACTGACTTTCAAGCCATAGAGTCGTTACACAGTCGAGTGCATGAGCTGGCAGCTGAGTTACTGAAACTATATGGTAATGGCCGGAACCAAGAGGCGCTAGCGAGATTAACTGAGCTTATGGATTTGAGGGATTTATTGATTGGACGATTGAAAATGTTAATACAGAAAACTCAGTAGTAGGATTGGAAAAAGTCAAACTTTGGTTGCCTATGGCTGCTCTAAGTCACAAAGGAGCCTCATGACTTTAATCTAGCGTAGGGCAGAAATGGGTCGAGGGACTAAACCGCTACGCGCTATAGTGGCTTGGCGCCAAGACTTATTCAGAGAGAACTCATTAGCGCCTGTGGGCGAGCGGTACTCACAAACCATCATATAAAAGAAGACAGCAACTACTGCTATGAGGTGAGTCCTGACAATTTTAATCCAGTTTTAGAAACCAGATCGGGCATGGGCTTTATGAGTATTAAGCAGTTAATGACCATAGAAAATACCATTTTATGTATTCTGATTAATTTAAACAGTGGCGTATGTCGGATTTGGGAAGGAGGGCCTGCTTTACAAGTAAAATCTGGCATCCCTGCTACTCAGTGACAACACTATTTACATCCATCCGCGATTAAAGGCGCTTGATGCGGCAATTACCAGAGGAATTGCCGACGCAGGGGCAGGGCGGACCCAAGATATTGGAACAGTACGAGAGGAGTTACGGAAACGTTGTGAATCATGAAGGTTGTTATAACCAACGCGGCCAAATCCGACTTGCTGGAAATTGGTGAATTTATTCGGCCACATAGTCCCAAACGGGCCATTACTTTTGTTGAAGAACTCCTTGATCGCTGTGCCAGGCTTGCTGACAACCCCGACGCTTTTTTGTTGGTGCCACGTTATGAACACCATGAAATCAGGCATAGTGTACATCGGGATTAGCTGATTTTTTATCGTGTTCTCAAAGACTGCATTGAAGTCATTCATATTCTGCATGGAGCGAGGGACTACGATGCCCTATTGTTTACAGATGACTAATTAGTGTCGGAGATATAAGCCAGTTATGTTGATATTTAACCCAGCTGTAGCAAACTGTTAATAAAAGCAAAATATGATTAGTCCATTACAAACTATCACCATAATGGCCGATTTTGGTAACGGTCCCTACGCATGGCTTAAGAGTTCTTTCGATATATCTGAATACGTTGGGATAAATATTGCCGATGCTGTCTCGGGTTTTGGTGACGAGTTATCTGTAAGTGATGAACTTGAAATGGATTTTATGAATTGGATTTTTTATTTTGAAAACAATTACCATAAACCCGATTATGATTGGACTGAATTTAATCGGCTGAGTGCGGAAATGTCCAAACGCTTGGCTTTAGAATTAAACGGTATTTATCGTATTATTTATCAGAAGCCCATTGAAGATCCCGATTATGAAAATTAGGGGGAAATTTAAATTGTCTGATTCACAACCTGAACTTGGGAATCAGACAATCCCTGCATAGTCATAGGCGGCTTGTTATCGTGAAAGGATAAATTTATTCGCGGAC
Source organism: uncultured Methylobacter sp. (assembly GCA_903831545.1). GTDB lineage: Bacteria > Pseudomonadota > Gammaproteobacteria > Methylococcales > Methylomonadaceae > Methylobacter_A. Next base: position 5,952 of record CAIKYI010000012.1, read on the forward strand.
GCCTGCTTAAACATTATACTGAAACCTTAACGCAAAGTTGTTTGAATAAAGTACACTTAACGCCAACATTAGCAATCCGTCAACAAAGGTAAATAAATGAACGCAGTCGAATTTCAAGCGACCGTCCATAACGGCGTGATTACTTTACCCAATAATCAAAAAGCATGGAACGGCAAAAAAATTAAAGTCATTTTATTGGATGATGCCGGTTCCGGGTCAACTGATAGTTCAGCGACCGAAGCAACGTCGGATGCTGATTTTTTCAGCTGTGCCGGTATTTGGGAAAACCGTGACGATATCACTCAGGAAAACATACGCATCAACGCTGTTTATACAATTGATGACTCGTTATTCATTGAGTCATAAAGTCTCGATACCCGACATGTTGATAGCCGCAAGCGCGATTAACCATGAGGTTGAGCTTTATACCCTGAATACTAAAGACTCTCAGTTTATTCCCGCTCTTAATTTATACCCCTCCGGGTAATATCTAACCCCACAAAACCTGTTTTGAATACTCAAATTTATCTCGATTACGCTGCGACAACACCCATGGCGCCCGAAGCGGCTAAAGCCATGGCGCAATGCTTAACCATGGACGGGGTTTTCGCTAACCCTGCGTCCTTGCAACATGGCTTTGGTGAAGTAGCTGATGCCTTAGTAGAGCAATCCCGCACTGACATCGCACAACTATTAAGTTGTAAAGCAAAAGATCTGATTTTTACCTCAGGCGCGACGGAATCCAATAACCTGGCTTTTAAGGGAATTGCCTTAAGGTATAAAAGCAAGGGTAATCACATCATTACGTCAGCCAGCGAACATAAAGCGGTCTTGGATACCTGCAAATACCTTGAGAGCATTGGTTTTAAAATTACTTATCTAAGACCCGATCATGAGGGTCGCATCAGTCTTGAACGTATTTTAGATGCGCTGACTGAAGAAACCATCCTTGTGTCCCTGATGCAAGTCAACAATGAGACAGGGTTTATCCAGAACATTCAACAAATCGCTCAAGCCCTAAAAGATAAAGACTTGTTTTTTCATGTTGATGCTGCGCAAAGCGCTGGTAAGCTAACGATTGACCTGACACAAACCCCGA
>CAIKYI010000013.1 GCA_903831545.1 uncultured Methylobacter sp.
ACCATTACTCCGCAACATTTACTGTTTAACCGTAATGCAATTCTGGCGGGTGGCATAAAACCGCATTATTACTGTCTGCCGATCCTCAAGCGCGAGTCGCATCGGCTTAATCTGGTTAAGGCTGCCACCAGCGGCAACCCAAAATTCTTTTTGGGAACGGACAGCGCGCCACACCTGTCCGGCTTAAAAGAAAACGCTTGCGGTTGTGCCGGTTGTTATAGCGCTCACGCGGCGTTGGAACTATACGCAGAAGCCTTTGAACAGGCAGACGCCCTGGATAAACTCGAAGGCTTCGCCAGTTTTTACGGTGCATATTTTTATCGATTACCGAGAAATTCGGGCACAGTGACGCTGGAAAAAGCTGCCTGGATAGTGCCGTCTTCTTACGGAGAGAATGACCTCAGCATTACACCCCTAAAGGCGAATGGAGAATTGGCGTGGAAGATTAAAGGCTAAGTAAAAACACCCCTACGTCTTTCTTTTTAAACTTAAATTTAAATAACTTCATGTTTGAAATAGAACGAGGCGCATCACATCTTAAAGATGCGCCTCCTGTCGTCGGCACATCCTATAGACTATCGCCTTTCATCTTTTGTCTGATTAAATCTAATACGGCCTGACCGGAACCAAATTTTCCTTTTTCACATCATCTTCATTGTCCAGCAAATCATAGCCTTCGGGCATGTTTCCATCATGAACCAAGTATTCACGTTGTTGCAAATAAGCGCTTTTAAAAAATGAATACCGATCTACCGAGGCTTCGGTGGCAATTTTTTCGGTACTTAAATTATCTGCGCGTCGATCGAAAGCATTAAGCGCAAACAAACTACCGGTGATAATACCACTGTCTACATAACTGATTGGATTCATTGCCGCATCGCCAATCAAGCCGCCAACGCCACGGGGAGAACTTGGCCCAAAAAACGGCAGCACCAGATAAGGCCCGGTCGGAATACCCCAAACACCCATGGTTTGGTCAAAATCTTCATTATGTTTGGGGAGATCAATCATTTCCGCAACATCAACCAGGCCACCAATACCGGCTGTGGTATTGACAAGAAAGCGCGCGCCATCCTGGCCGGTTTGTGAAATCTTGAACTGTAACAAATCATTAATCGTTACACCGATATCTTTAATATTACTGAAAAAATTGGTTACGCCACGATCTGCAAACGATGGCATTACCCAGCGATAACCTTCAGCAATGGGTTTCATCGCATAAGTATCAAGATTGTCATTAAACGTTTGAGTTCCGCGATTCCAACCTTCCAATGGATCCTGCGGATCTTTACCGGTCGTTGCGCAACCGGTCAAACTGGCTAATAAAACAAGACATCCGCATTGCGGGATCAATTTTAGATATTGCATAACATTTTCTCCACATCACTATTATTTTTATTAAAGATAGGTTTTCGCGTAACATAGCACAAATTGCTGGATTTCCAGCTGATCATTTCAAGACCTTCCGGTGCCACTTAAAAAAATGTATAACTCTGTCATTCCCTTATAAAAACGTTTCCGATGCTTCCTTCCTGTTGTCATCGACATAGAAACTGCCGGATTTAATCCCAAGAAAAATGCGCTACTCGAAATTGCAGCGGTGATTGTCGAGCTTAACCGCAACAACGAAATGGAAATTACCGAACGTTATACCACACATGTCATTCCGTTTAAAAACTCCGAGCTGGATGAATCCGCCCTTAAGTTTAACGGCATAGATCCTCATCATCCTTTTCGCATGGCTATTGACGAAAAGGACGCGCTGAACATGCTGTTCAAACCCATCAAAGACGCCGTCAAGCGAAACAACTGTACCCGAGCCATTCTGGTTGGACATAACCCTGCTTTTGACATTGGCTTTCTTAATGCCGCCATTCAAAGAACCCAGATAAAACGGAGCCCTTTTCATCCGTTCAGCACTTTCGATACTGCCACATTGGGCGGACTGGTCTATCAACAAACGGTGCTTTCAAAAATTGCCCAGGCGGCGGGTTTGGAGTGGGACAACAATAAAGCCCATGCTGCGCTTTATGACGCTGAAAAAACGGCAGAGCTGTTTTGCATAATTGTTAATCGCTGGCGCGCCTTAACTGATGTCAATGCAATGTAAAAACCAAGTAATCCCGCTTTAAAAAGAAGCATAAGGTGGGGATTTATAGCCGTTTAAAATAAAAATCCCCCTACTTACTTATTCACCATCCTGGTATCGAGCAAATTAACCTGAACATCCATCTTCATTAAGATACAACTCAAGCCAAACTGATGGAATATTGAAACATCCGCTGCATCGCGACCAAATGCAATCACCACCCTTCCCCCGCGAAACTCGTTCTGGGTAGGGTCAAAGGCATACCATTGACCTCCGACATAAACCTCAAACCAGGCATGCAAGTCCATGGGCTCAAGTTGATATAAATAACCTACCACCAATCGGGAAGGAATACTGATACTCCTGCTTAAGGCAATGGCGAGTTGGGCAAGGTCTCGGCACACGCCAAAACCACGATTATTAACCTCGATCGCCGATAATGGCGAATCGCTGGAACCGGGAATGTACTTGATGGTCTGACGCACCCAGTCAGTAATTTTCGCAACCTGATCGTAACCAGGTGTAGCATCGGCGACTATGTCCCGGGCAAGGTCGCCGAAACGGTCCGATTCACAATAGCGACTGGGTAATAAATAAGGCAAAACTTCGGCAGGCAGATTTTGTATTTCAACAAAAGCTGCCCCGGATACGCTGATGATGTTTTTTGGCGTGATAGCCTCATAACAGGTATAGATATTAAATTCACCTGGAGGCGCAACCAGACGTTGACAATAGTTGCCTAAATTATCTTTACTTTCAATAATATTAACTACAGGTTCAACGCTGTAGCTTGATTGAGTGATCTTTTGATGCTCATTGCTGAAGGGACGCAACATTAAAATTAACGCTGTTGGGTCTTCTATCTGAAAATGAAGATCACAACTGACTTGCAACTTCATAAATTATTATAGGCGTTGGTAGTTGTTAGCATTAAATCCCTACTGCCTGAATCTGGCCATAAGCATGTCGCAGCCACATTTTTACACGTTGCAGCTCCAGTAAACCCAAGGCATTCAGCGTTTCTGTATCCTTATTCATTGCCGCCCAAAAACTGGAACTGTTAGCATCAATTTTAGTCATCACTGGCGCATGCAGGCGCTTTAAAGTAATCACTTTGGCATTGAGTGCTAAAGCACGATTTTTAACGCCGGAAGACTCCAAAATATTAAAGCTCTCGTCACGAAGCTGGTTCTGCACCAAAATATAGTTCAAACGGGAACCATATTGATCGAGCAATTTATCCAGCAAGTCTACGCAATCCTTTCCGGAATCCATCACATTCCAGTAATACAGGGCAATACCCAGTTCTTCCGCCAATTCCAGCACGCCCGATTCATCCAGCCATTTTGCCAGCGGGTGATGCGTTTGTGCAGCAAGGTCAACCAAAATGCGATGCTGCGGATTCTCGGCAGCCGTTTCCATGATGGCGTCCAGGCTTTGGTAATTATCAATAACAGTGGGCGAGGCATAATCAGCATAAAAGCGAAGTAAGGAACCGTGCGAACGGTCGGTATCAAACCCGACAAACGGTATTTTATTGCCTATCATATATTGAGCCAGTACCCTTGCCACAACGGATTTACCCACTCCGCCTTTTTCGCCACCGATAAGATGAATTGTACTCATTTTTTCTCCATTAAATTAATTTGTTACCTTTGCAGTTGCGGGGTAAAACCTAGCTCGCGATTAAAGCTTGAAATCGCAATCAAAGCGCGCCTACAACTGGCTTCCATTTTTGGGCTGATGAAAATAACTTCATCATTACTCCCTTTGTAATCTAAAAACGTCTAAGTATCAGAACTGATAAATTTAACCCAATAAGGGCCGTTAGCCTATAGGATGCTGCCGATGCAAGGAGGCGCATCGATTCCCGCTTGATGCGCTTCACTGCGTTCAGCGCATCCTATCGTGCTAAGTTATTTAAGAAACAACATTTCCTGATAAGTTGGGAAAGGCCACAATTCATCAGCGACTTCGCCTTCAAGTCCATCGGCGAAGCTGCGAACTTCATCCATTAAAGGACGAACAGTTTTTGCACAGAACTGCAAATGTTCTTCAATCGTTGCAAAATCATGCTGGCTGATAGCCGCAGAAAGCTTGGCCACTGATGCCATCATTGCTGTAAGCAGCTCGGTTACCTGCACCAACGGCTCATTGGAAAGCTCTACTTCGTTGGCTTTAAGACTGTTTATCGTAACAGAAAGATCTGACAGGTATTTAACCACGGCCGGATATATTCCGGTTTTAGCCATGCTGATCACCAGCTTTGCTTCCACTTCAATTGCCAGAATATATTGTTCGGCATAAATTTCAAAGCGACTGGCCAGTTCAACCGGTGATAACACGCCAAGCTTTTCAAATAACGCTTCAATGTAGGGTTCTTTTAAAACAGGCAACGCATCGGCTGCGGTTCTAAGATTCGCCAATCCGCGTTCTTCAACCGCCATTTTATGCCATTCGGCTGAATATCCGTTACCACCAAAGATAACCGCACCATGTTGATCGATGATTTCCTTCAAGGTATCAAGTATTGCCGTATCAAGACTGGCGCCCTTGTTCAAAGAGCTTTCCAAAGTATCGGCAACCCAGTTCAATGAATCTGCAAGTAGCGTATTCATGGCAACCAAAGGACCTGCCACCGATTGCCCTGAACCCACCGCGCGAAACTCAAAACGGTTGCCGGTAAAGGCAAAAGGCGAGGTGCGGTTTCTGTCACCGGAATCTTTATTAAATACCGGCAGCGTATTGATACCCAGATCCATAACCCCCGCGTTTAGCGAACCGGTAATCTTGCCGTTACTGATTTGCTCAAATACATTATCGAGTTGCGATCCCAGGTAAACCGACATAATTGCCGGCGGCGCTTCATTGGCACCCAGGCGATGATCATTGCTTGCCGTAGCGATAGCGGCACGCAACAGCGGACCATATTTGTGAACACCACGAATAACCGCGCCGCAAAACAGAAGAAATTGGGTATTTGAATGTGGGGTATGTCCCGGATCCAGTAAATTGCCCTGAGTCGAATTACCGACAGACCAGTTGACATGCTTGCCTGAGCCGTTAATTCCTTTAAACGGTTTTTCGTGTAACAAACACACCAGACCATGCTTTTTGGCGGTGTTTTTTAACACTGTCATCAACAGTTGCTGGTGATCTGTGGCAACGTTTGCCGATTCAAAAAAGGGTGCAATCTCGAATTGTCCGGGCGCTACTTCGTTATGACGGGTCTTGGCCGGAATTCCCAGGCGATATAATTGTTCTTCAGCATCCTGCATAAAAACCTGGACACGTTCAGGTATTGCACCAAAATAATGATCATCAAATTGCTGGCCTTTAGCCGCAGATGCGCCAAACAGTGTTCTGCCAGCCAGCAGCAGATCCGGACGGCTGTTGACAAAATTCGCGTCAACCAGAAAATACTCTTGCTCTGCGCCACAACTGGAATTAACCGGCGCAATATCGGTATGACCGAGCAATGACAAAACCCTATGCGCCGCTTTATCCATTGCGGCATTTGCACGTAACAACGGGGTCTTCTTATCCAGCGCTTCTCCAGTCCAGGAAACAAAAACGGTAGGAATACACAGTGTTGCCCCATTGTCAGTAGTCATGATATAGGCAGGGCTAGTGACATCCCACGCAGTATAACCACGCGCTTCAAAAGTTGATCTAATCCCGCCATTGGGGAACGACGAACCATCAGGTTCGCCCTGTACCAGCACCTTGCCGCTGAATTCAGAAATAACCGAGCCATCGCTTTGCACGGAAATAAAACTATCGTGTTTCTCTGCGGTAGCATTGGTCAAAGGAAAAAACACATGCGCATAATACAAAGCACCCTTGGACATAGCCCAGTCTTTCATGGCCAAAGCCACCACATCGGCAACTGAAACATCGAGCTGTGCACTGGCTTCAATGGTTTTCTTTACCGATTTGAAGATATCTTTTGGCAAGCATTCCTTCATCTTACTCAGCGTAAACACATCATTTGCCCATAGGCTATTAAGTGATTCCGGTGATTTGGCAGGCATAGGCCGACGATTGGTGATATTTTGAATCGCTTGTAAGCGTGCAGCATTTCCAGACATTTTATTCCCCTGTTAGATATTGATTGTCCATCAGAACAAAGCAATAATCGAACCAACAAGCTGATCTGATTTTTGACGCGCACATTATCAGGTTTTACTTGCAGCTTTCGCTAACCTAAACACCTGGCCCCGAATAATTTCGTGCGATTTTAGTGCGAAAAATAGATTTTTAGTTCAGTTTGGTGCAAATAGCCATAAACTCGGCTATTTGCAAAAATACAGTCATTCACCACGAATGACACTATCGGCAGGACTGTTTAAACCGGGATTAACCCTTCAATATTGCTTTCTATGTCAAGCAGATCGCTATAATCTGGCTAGCAACTCCGCTTTCTTGGAACTGTATTCAGTCTCCGTCAAAATACCTTTATCTTTAAGATTGGCCAGTTTCTCGATAGCACCGAAAATATCAGCTTCTTTCCCTGTATCGTATTCAGATTTTGATTGAAAGTCAGGCGCCGGTTGCGCTTGAACCGGCGTTTGCACAGGCACATTATCGATAGAAATAAGCGGGAGCGTATTAACATCAACCAGTCCGTATTGACTGGTAAATGTAATTGAACCGCCTACCGATTGTTGCTGGGAGAAGCCACCAATCTGATGATCCAGCGTGTCGTATAATTTTACCTGCCCGGCGACATCAATAGCCAGGCGTCGAATGGTCGCAAAGTAGGCATATCGCAGATTATTTTGTGAGCCGGTGCTGTTGGGAAACTGCAAGCCTGCCGGCCACCAGTTACCCGAACTACCGGCAGGTGGTGGCACAAACAAGCTGACGGGTCCATTTGGCCCTGAACTGTTTTGTTGCTGACTGCCGCCAAAGTTAGCCTGTTGCTGGTTACCCTGACTCTGAGACTGAAAACTGCCGCTTTGAATAAGGTCGGGTTGATTGGCGATAAGATTTGAGAGCTCTTGACACAAGCCGGCGACGCTGTTTTTTAAACCGTTATTAAACATATCTCCCAGCATAATCATGCCGCCTTTCATCCATTGTCCGGAGCCGCCAAATTCAGGATGATTAAACTGTGCCATGGAACCATTACCGTTGATTACCGACAGTAGCATGCTAAATACGGCATCAGAACTAAAATTATAGCGCTGTGCAATATTGTTGATAATTTGCTGGCCTTCCGGCGTAAGCTGTTTCATTGAAAAATCCGTTTGATTAAGATGGGAGCTACAAAGAATGAATCAGACGACGCAGGTTTTTACAGATTGCCGCCAGATTTTATGACCAGTTTAAAGTAACTGTCGTTTAAAAGCATTATTTAATCCATACCTGTTGCAACTGACTCTAAACAATCACCACAGTAGCAAATCCCGCTCTTTTATAGTGCGCAAAGCAAAATTTTGTCTCAACTTGGTGCGAGTGATCCTGCGGTTTTTTAGCAATCAACAGCGTGCCTTTCCTCTTGGTGTCCGGGGGTTATCCTGAAAAATACAATTAGGCCTTATATATTCAATAATTTACCCAAATAAACAAGGCCTCGCGTTACCCTTCAAAATTCATTTCAAATCACTATCAAGCAGCACGCGTTACAAAGATGAACAATGGCACAGCATCTGCTTACTGTTTCTTATAACTCTCAGGTTAATACTGTAAAACTGGCACATTGCACACCATGAAATTGAATGATACCGACGATAAACTTGACGCTTATTACCATCAGGTGCAAGACATCATTCTCAATAAACAGGATTGGGTAAGTGGTTTACTACCTGCCAGTACCGCTGTAACTGCCCATGGCAATTATACGGATGCCTGGGTAAGAGATAATGTCTACAGTATTTTGGCAGCCTGGGGATTGGCACTGGCTTACCGCCGTGCCGATGAAAATCAGGGACGAACTTATCTGTTGGAACAAAGTGTCGTCAAGTTAATGCGGGGACTCTTGACTGCGATGATGAGGCAGGCGCCCAAAGTCGAAAAATTCAAGCAGTCCCAGAATCCACTGGACTCGTTACATGCCAAATATGATACCAAATCAGGCGCTGTGGTTGTCGGTGATAATGAATGGGGGCATTTACAGCTGGATGCCACCTCTTTATTTTTATTGATGCTTGCACAAATGACTGCCTCGGGTTTGCGTATTGTTTTTACCATTGATGAAGTCAATTTTGTACAAAATCTGGTTCACTATATCAGCCGGACATACCGCACCCCGGACTACGGCATCTGGGAGCGTGGCCACAAAATCAATCATGGCCTTGCAGAATTAAACGCCAGTTCAATTGGAATGGCAAAAGCGGCCCTTGAAGCGCTGTCCGGTTTTAATCTGTTTGGCAAAGAGGGCGGGCAAGCATCCGTTGTTCATGTCATTAGTGACGATATTGCCAGAACCCGAATCACCCTGGAATCTCTTTTACCCCGAGAATCAATTTCCAAAGAGACCGATTCAGCCGTACTCAGCATCACTGGCTTCCCTGCTTTCGCAGTTGACAATGAGGTTCTTAGAAGAAAAACAGAAGCCATTATTTGCGTAAAGCTGGAAGGCCTCTATGGTTGCAAACGCTTCTTGCTGGACGGCCACCAAACGGCAATTGAAGATAGTGAACGTCTGCATTACGATCCCCATGAATTAAAACAATTTATGGATATTGAATGTGAATGGCCGTTGTTTTTCACCTATTTACTGCTTAACAATTTGTTCACAGACGACAAAGCGACTGCTTTACGCTATCGCACCAAACTGGAGAGTTTACTCGTTGACCACAATGGCCAGCGATTATTGCCAGAACTTTATAGTGTTCCTTTAAATTCGATAGCCGCAGAAAAAGCTAACCCACATAGTCAGTCGCGAGTTCCGAATGAAAATATACCTTTGGTTTGGGCTCAAAGTCTTTTTATATTGGGCTGCCTTATCCAGGATGGTTTACTCGAACTTGACGACATAGATCCATTAGGGCGTCACAAAATAGTCAAACAAACCCCCGATTGCAAACTGCAAATTCAGTTATTGGCTCAAGATGAAGCCGTACAAAGCCAATTATTGGACTATGGAATTGGCACGGAAACACTTGCGGAAATCGCCCCTTTTCAGATCCGGGAAGCCCATGAACTGGCCGCAGCCTATACGCATGTAGGCAGAAATGACCGTATTGGCTTAACGGGCAGACCCTTTAGACAACTGCGGACATTGGCAACCTCAAAAATCTATGTCCTGGCAGGCGAGCGGTTACTATTTTCACCGCAATGCCTTAATCAAAAGGGTTTCTATCTGGCAATGGACAACCGTCTGCTGATACAACGCTTACGCCTTGAATTGTCCTATATTTATAAATATTGGGACAGACCGGGCAACCCTTTGGTTATTATGACCATCAAAAACAATATGCTGGATAGTCATCATCGCGATATTCTGATTGAATTTATCAAAGAACTGCAGGAAGGTTCAACCCAAGGCATAACCTTGCAACTTGGCACCCTTCTGAATTTCGCAGAAACCTCAAGCCACGAAAAAATCAACTATTTGCATGATTTTGAGTTCTCTAAAGCCTCTTGGGAAGAAGCCGAGCGACCTTTCTTTCATGTATTGGCCACAAACAGTGCTTTACCGACACCCTTGGATACCCATACCCTGACAGAATGGGAAATCAGCACCGATCAGATACTGATCGAACAACTTGAAACCAATGCCAATCTTTATGCGCAACTGGAAGCATCAAGCATACTGAGTCTTCGACACAACCTGGATTATGACACCGGATTAACAGCGCCCGATGGCACAGTGGGAAGCGTACGAAATTTACTGGAAGAGATTTATCAAAGAGCCGGTGATCAGCATGTCTGGTATGTAGTTAGATGTAGCGCCGGCTTGCTGGGCAAATATGACATCAATCTGGAACAGGCCGCCACCGAAATACTGGTTCGGCAACACGCACTCACTCTAGGCCGCGCATACAGCAGTAAAGCAACCTTAACGCGCCCGGCCGATTCCTCGGAAATTTTACAAACCATACGCGACTTTAACAATGACGCCAGTGAACACATTATTATTCAGGAATTGATCATTTATCTGGGTATGTTAATCAAGTCTAACCAGGAATTGTTTGCTGACATGTACACGGTTCGCGTAGGACATATCCTTGATCTACTCATCGTCAGACAGCAACGCGAATCGGCTTGTAGCACACTGGATCAGGCTTTCGATGAAATCCTTTCCTTAACGCCCTTTCAATTGGCAAAAAAGGTAAAGGAGACACTGGAAGATTATTGCAACACAGAAGAACAACTGGATTTGGCCGAAACACTGCACTATGATGG
>CAIKYI010000014.1 GCA_903831545.1 uncultured Methylobacter sp.
ATGTGGGCGATCGACAATAACATGACCCGAAAGGTTTCTCTCTATGATGCAACCTGGATAGCTTCAATAAAAGGTCTTGTTGCCGGCTCTGTCAATCTGGGTCTGGCTTTCATTTTAGGCGCAACCATTCCTGAGCTGCCAAGTCTTGCTTGGGCTTTAGTTGTCGGTTTTTTTTTGCTACGGCCTGAGCTTGCTACTTTTTGTAATTGGCTTACGCCATCTTGGCACAGCGCGGACTAGCGCTTACTTTTTAATCGCCCCGTTTATGGGAGCATTAATGGCCCTAGCCATGGGAGAACCACTGACCCAGAAATTAATTGTCTCGGGAATATTGATGGGACTGGGTATCTGCCTGCATTTAACGGAGCAACACCAACATCGCCATGTGCATGAAGCGATGGAACATAATCATGTTCACAGGCATGATGAACATCACCAACATGAGCATGATGTTCCGGTCGACTTGGGTACCCGACACGGCCACCTGCATCGGCACACGTCACTGAGTCACATCCATCCCCATTACCCGGACACTCATCATCAGCATAAACATTAAATTTACCGTTTTTGCCAGCACTAAGAGTGTCACTAAACTAAGCCCCATTTTAGTCTCCAGTAAAGCTTTTCATTGCATGGCCTGTTTATCTGCAATCAAACCTTATGATGGTTTTAAAAAATCACCTCTTAGCCATAGGTATCTACACAACACGTCATCCCGGCATCGATTGCCGGAATGACGTAGATTTATACTTGTGTTTATATCTATGCCTAAAGGAAAAAAAACATAAATAGTTCATCCGTTTTTTCGTGCTTTCGATGGCTGCTGATTTTCATCTCATATTCTTGAAGATCTGTTATTACTCAAAAGCGCCTCATAATTAAATGGAATGGCATTTTTTGTAGCTATTTCAACCAGGTTCTTGTTCCTGAAATCTTCCGCACCAGTTAATACTTTACTCTTCGTAGTAAGCAACATCCCGTAAAGCCCAAGCTTATGCCTAAGCACATTACGACTAATATCCAATAACCGCGCGGTTTGAAACTGATTTCTTTCACAGAAGTCAAAGGCAGTTCTAATCACCGTTTCTTCAACAAGATCGAATAATTTGGGTGGCGTTTGCTCACAAAGCTGCTGAAGTGCGTTTTCCAGGGATGTTGTTGAAGCTAACGCTTCCCGCTCCTGCACTCTAATACCGGACAACTTAAAATCTTCTGGTCGTAAATAATTAGTTGGACAAACCAAGAGCGCCCGATGAATGGCATTTTCAAGTTCGCGAATATTACCTGGCCAATCGTAATTCAATAAAGTCACTTCAGTTGACGGCGATAATTTTATTTCCCCACAGCCCAAACGCTCTCCATAAATCTTAAGAAAATGTCTGGCTAAAGGCATAATGTCCCCCCGTCTTTCACGCAAGGGACTGAGTTGAATGGTTGCAACATTGAAACGGTAATATAAATCAGCCCGAAAATGGGCTGCGGCAACTGCCTCCACCAAATTAACATTGGTAGCGGCAATGATTCTGACATCTATCGGAACTGGCTGTCTGGAGCCTACTTTTACCACTTCCTGTTCCTGCAACACACGTAGCAATTTGGCTTGCAAACCCAAAGGTAAATCACCTACTTCATCAAGAAATAAACTGCCTTTGTCAGCAGTTTCAAACCAGCCTTCTTTGCTGGTATAAGCGCCGGTAAACGAACCTTTTTCATGACCAAACAATTCACTCTCGATCAGGTTTTCACTTAACGCCGCACAGTTTAATGCTCCGAAAACTTTCTCGCGCCGATTACTGAGTGCATGAATATGCCGGGCTACAAGCTCTTTACCTGTTCCGGTTTCACCAATAATGAGTACGGTGGCATCGCTGGGCGCAATACGCTGGATTTGTTGTAGTAACTTACGCGAAACAGGATCTTCAAATACCAGCGCGGTTGCCCGAACCGACAGCGACAATGATCGTGACTGTGATTCATTAAACGCCAACAGTGTCTTGGGTGTAATGTCATGATTGCTGGCAATATTTTTATCTAAAAGGGAATTCATAACGCAGTACTCCTTTGTTTTTAATAAGATGACTCACTCACCTCTTGTTCATGTTTTCCAAGTGAATTTAAGACCCTGCACTACGAATTACCTTTCTGAACTCTGTGTTCTTCTTGGTAAATATCAAGATCAGATAGTTTTTCATTTGGTTAATAACATTGGCATTTTACAGATCAGTTGTCGGCGCTTAGATATCAATCGTTATTTCAGTTGAGTCAGGCTCCAGCTTAACGACCCTATTTGGTGTACGCCGAATAACACGCTTTCTGGGCGCAAAGGTTTTTTTAAGCAGTCGCCAGCCAATAACCAGAGAGCTGGTTCCCAACACCAAACCAAATGTTACCCAGATCAACATCCAGATATCCCAGATTGGACGTTGATATAGCCAGCCAAAATCCGAATGATGCAGGCCAGAGTACAACCAGCGTAATAGGCGCCCACTTTTATCAATCCTGGTTAGCAAGCGGCCATCTTGAGGATCCAGATAAAAACGGGTTTCGGCCTCATCGGCCAATTGCACCAACAATACCGGCAAAGGTTTCTCAACCAAGCTTTGACTATGCCGGGGATAATAGTAACTGTCGTATTCCATCAAAAGCGTTTGGGTTTGCACCTGACTTTTTGTAGCCAGGCGAAGCACCGCAGCAATTAGCGATGTATCACTAAACTGTGGCTGAGCACCTTCCAGCACTTGTGGCAAACGTTTGCCATCACGGGTAATTGCCAACAAAACTGCATTGCCACCCAATTGCCGCAAGCCCAGTTCGACAACATCAGAACCATCGACTGCCGCAGCCAGCAATACCGGCAACACCGGTTGCCATTGACGAATGGCAACCGGTAGTTCGCTACCTAAATAGCGGTTCATTTCTTGTCTACTGGGATTGCCCGTCGAAAACAACTTGCCAGGATTGGTATCCAAAAAACCACTTAATGCCCAGAAAAGCACCACAGTGCCACCTATCAGGCCGCTCCAGAAATGCCATTTAAACCAAAACTCACGATAAGGCTGGGTGCGACCTTCAGAATAAGTACGTTTGCCACCGTAACCGGGGCGCCAGCGCAACCAGCCGATAATCAGGCCTGTCAAAGTCGCTAGGGTCGCGAACAAGCCCAGCCATAGCTGTGTATCGCTACGGTATTTACCCAAGCCCAGAAATTCCATCGGCTTTAATAAGTGCAGCCAGTTGCCGGCCCAATAAAAAGCTCGATCCACACGTGTTGAGGCATGCAGTACTTCGCCGGTTCGCGAGGAAACCAGCAACTCGCCACCATCGCCGACCGCTATCCGATGAAATGGACTTAAAGCGTCCTGATTGCGAAGAATGATCGGCTTGTCAACTGTGTCAACATAGCTGGCATTAACAGACTCCTTGTTTTCGGCAACAAACCAGTTCCTGGCAATTGTCTCTGCCTGGTCTGGCGTGGTAATACGCAATTTACCGTCAAGCGCAGACAAGGCGAAACGCTGTCCCTGACTGTCCTCAACCAACCATACAGGTTCACCGGCACTGCGCACTAATCGTGCCTCAGCAATAGTGATTTCAACATTACCCTGTTTTTGTTTGGCATCGGAGGTTTCGGCCGCCTTGGATTTGTGCTCTATAGCCGCCTTACGCTGTTCGGTACTCCTATCCCAGGCCTCACCCAGACTCAGCCAATCAAGTTGAGGCGACAAGGTTTCTGCATGCGCGAGTAGCTGACTGCGACTTTGGGTGGTCGGTGTGGAATACATAATCACCAAGCCGGTAAAAAACCAAAAAAACATGAACAAGCCAAGCACCAAACCTACCCAGCGATGAACTTGATATAACAGCCAATTCAAAGACTTCATTGTTGTCCTCTTAATAAATTTAAAGTGCCTGTAGGTGCTACAAACCCGAAATATACTCAGCCAGCGCATTAATTTCGTCATCAGTCAGCGATGCCACGAATTTGTTCATTACGCCATCCGGACTGTTTTTACGATTTCCCAATTTCCAGTTAACCAATTGAGAGCGCAAATAGATCGCACGCTGGCCACCAATCACCGGGTAAAATACATTGTCGACGCGCCTGCCCTTGCCGTTTTCACCATGGCAACTGACACAGGGCAAAAGCCCCCGTGCCTGATCGCCCTTCATAAACAAATCCCTGGCCAGCGGTTTATCTGCGCCCGCTTCGCCTTGCATGATTTTCTGACTGGCAAAGTAAGCGGCAATATCCGCCATATCTTCCTGGCTTAAGCCCTCAGCCATAATATTCATGATCTCGTGATGACGAGCGCCAGTCTGAAAATTGTTCAGTTGTTTGATTAAATACCCCGCAAACTGGCCGGCATGGTTTGGGATTTTCGCATCGCTGCTATGACCATCCTCACCATGACACTCCTGACAACGGTTTTCACGAGACTTTTCCTTGCCGATAACTGGATTGCCATTGCCGATCCGTTGAAGGTTACCGACATTGTCCTCAGCCGCCAGGCTTTTGACCGACGCAGTCAAGGCAAACATACTCAGCAACAGCAATGAATTTCGCTTCCAGTGCCCAGTTAATAAATACTTAAACTGCCGCTTACTGGAACAATATCTCGGTAATAAACTTGTATTTGGGCTTTTTTCCGATAACCGCATGCTTTCTATTTAGCAACCTTGTCAGCGGCAAGCTTTTGCACATTTTGCAGGGCTTTTTCAACATTCTCAGCAGGTTTCAGACCAGTCAAGGTGGAAGCGATTATGCCATCGGGCGTTACGATAAAAGTAGTGCGTTCAGCAAAACCATGTGTAATTTCAATGCCGCGCGAATCTTTTTTCCCAGCAGCCGCTTCTTTAATAACCAGGTCGTAAGATTTGGCGATTTTTCCCTCAACATCTGACGCAACGGCAACTTTACCGCCGCAAAACTCGGGGTCAGCCGAATAATCGTTAAGCCGGTCTATGCTATCAAGAGACACGCCGATAATGGTGGCGCCAACCGCAGTGAATTTGTCATGATTGACTGCAAACGTGTGTGCCTGAATATTGCAACCGCCCGTATAAGCCGATGGGTAAAAATAGACAACGACCGGCCCTTTTTGCAAAGCCTCTTTCAAGGAATAATTAAAAGGCTTGCCAGCTAACGAGGCCTGTGTCTGAAAATCAGGTGCCGGATGGCCTTCAGGTAACGCCGCGAAGGCAGGAACGATAAATGTGCTGAACAACAGGCAAAGCGAAAAAATAGATTTCATGGTTGTACTCATTAAATTAAAAAGGCTCTTGTTTATTTCAAAGTGGCTTGTAGGTATCGTGACAAGCGTCGTCGCAAGAATTTGATATTTCAATAGCCTTAATCGACGCAGACTCGAAATTATTGGCTTCGACAAACTTAATGATTTCCGCTGCCCGGTCTTCGTAGATTTTGGCATCAGCTACAGCATCAGCAGAATGACCTCTCTTTTCAAAGAAACCTTCGACCAGCTTGAAATCACTTTGCATTTTTTTTGCCTGGTCAATAGTCGCAGCAGCATCTTTATTAGCGATGTTAGCCTGCAGGTTATGAGAGTTGTTATCAATAGACTCCATTAAAGTTTCGAAATCGAATTCGGCTTCGGCATAGACTAGGCCTGTTACCAGTACAAATAAAATTCCGTAAAGGTTAATAATCTTGCGCATAATATTTTGATCCTTAAGAAAGCGGTTTCCACACCGCCAGCTTACAATTAGTGTCACAGTCAGTTTTTTTATTTAAAAAATGACTGACACAAAAACATCCGGAAGACTTATGCCTTCCGGGTTATTTTATTCTCAGTCAATATCACGGTTGGTAAAGCCAGGCACCTTTGTCTCACCAAGTTGTGGTTTACAACGTCTTTAATTATTCAGCCCCCCTCTTTGCAAGAGAGTGGCTGGAAGAAATTTCCACTGCTAAAAAGACGAATACCTGGCAACTGCCTATTTACTTGACCCTTAAGCAATAAGCTCTTTAATAACCTTACCGTAGACAACCGTTGGGCGCTCCGACCGGCCATTATGCAGAAAAGTCGTTTTAAGGTGATCCAGTCCCATTAACTGGAGAACGGTCGCATGCAGGTCATAGGTATCAACGGCAAGATTCTTATCCGCCACTTGCAAACCGATTTCGTCAGTCGCGCCGTAAGTTGTGCCCGCTTTGACGCCACCACCCGCCATCCATTGCGTGTAACCCCAAGGATTATGATCACGCCCGTTACCGCTTTGTCCATAGGAAGTACGACCAAACTCAGATGTCCACACCACCAAGGTAGAATCCAGCAAACCACGATCCTTTAAATCGGCAAGAAGTCCGGCAATCGGTTTATCGACAGCTCTGGCATGTTTACTATGGTTTTCCTCAAGGTTGGTATGACCATCCCAGTTTCTGCTGTCGCCTGCTACTTCCTGTGGGCCAGAGATTACTTGTATAAAGCGCACGCCACGTTCTACCAGACGCCTTGCCCGCAACAAAGTCTCTCCATAACTTTTGCTGCCCTCATCATTCAGACCGTAAAGTTCTTTAGTGGCATCGGTTTCTTTCTTCAGATCAACCGCTTCCGGCGCGGTGGTCTGCATACGATCCGCCAACGCATAAGACTGGTTACGCGCCTTAAGTTCAGTATCGTCAGGATAACGGGCACCACTCTGTTCATTCAATTGCTTCAACAGATCAAGAGCGCCGCGCTGTTGTGATGCCGCAACCAATTCTGGACGATCCAGGAACAAAATTGGCGAATCACCAGGACGGAAAGCCGCACCTTGATAAACGGCGGGGAGAAAACCCGAGCTCCAATTGATAGAGCCGCCCGTTGGTTCTTTTTTATCATTATAAAGAACAACATAAGCCGGTAAATCTGGGTTCGCAGTACCCAGTGCATATTGCACCCAGGCACCCAGCGATGGACGTCCCGGATTTAAATCACCGGTATTCAATTTAAGAATCGAAATGTTATGGGTAGCCCCAATAGTCACACTGGATTTGATAAAGACCAATTTATCGGCATGCTGCGATAAATTGGGCAGCAGATCAGAAAACCAGGCACCGCTTTCTCCGGCTTGTTTCCAGGTACGATTGGTGGCAAAAAGTTTACCATTGCCTCCTCTTACACCTTCTTTAATCCCTTTCATGAACGAAGGAGGAATATCCTGCCCGTTCAACTTTATCAGTTCCGGCTTATAATCATAAAGATCAAGTGTGCTGGGCGCTCCATCCATGTGCAACCAGATTACCGACTTCACTTTTGCCGGAAAATGCGGTTGTTTAAGCGCCAACGGATCAACCAAATCGGCTGCCATAGCGCTGGAGAACATACCGCCACCAGGCAACATGCCAGTTCCAGGCAGTAAACCACTTAAAGCAAGGCCGCCCAGGCCGTAGCCGGAATTAACCAAAAAATTGCGACGCGATTTATTGTTCATGATGTGTTTTTCCTTTTAAAAAATAATTAATTAGAACCGGTAACTGAATTCGTTTGAATTAGCGACCGTATGGACCAGATCAACAAACGCGGCTGCTCTTATGGGGTTCCCTACCTTGCCGTCCTTCAGACCGGTCGGGATGCTAACCGCAAACTTGCCAGAGCTCGCCTTTTCCAGAATGGTTTTTTCCTGACTAGCCAAGAACGCTACCAAAGCTGTTTTTTCCGTATCATTTGGAGAACGTGAAAACAGGATTTGATACAGTCTGTTCAATTGAGCCGTTTCATCGGTACCGGCTTCACTGATGACCCGACCGGCCAGGGCTTGAGACCATTCGAACACGGTATCGCTGTTAAACAGTGCAAGCGCCTGCAGCGGTGTAGTGGTCACGTCGCGTTTACTGTGTACCTGTTGTGCAGAAGCCATGTCGAAGGTTTGCAACAACGGATACGGAACACTGCGACGGGTAAAGATATACAAGCTTCGACGGTTTTGATCACGAGCATCCTTGGAAACCCGCCATTTATCACCCGCACCCAAATTTGATGGTACTGGTGGAAATACACTCGGCCCGCCGACATTGCCTTCCAGCTTGCCGGAGGCTACCAGCAAAGAATCACGAATTTCTTCGGCCTCCAGACGCTGTCTGGGAAAAACTGCCAACAGCTTGTTTTCAGGATCGGCTTTGGCCAGGTCTTCACGGTAGTCCGATGCCTGACGGTAAACGCTCGACAACAGAATCTCACGATGTAATTTCTTGATGCTCCAACCTTGTTTTATGAAATTGTCAGCCAGATAATCAAGCAATTCCGGATTGGTAGGTTTTTTTCCTGCCTTGCCAAAATCGCTGACCGTTTCCACGATACCACGACCAAAATACTGACCCCAGACACGGTTCACAAAGACTCTTGCAGTCAGGGGATTATTTGCACTGGCAATCCATTTGGCCAGAGCCGCACGACGTCCCGATGAAAATGACAAAGGTTCTATAGCCGGTTGTTCATCATTAATTGCAGCAATAAAACCGGGTTGCACTTCGTCAGTTGGTCTATCAAAAACCCCGGAAAAGCGCACATGCGTCGGTGGCACATCGGTATGACCAAGTTCGGTAACCGCTGAAATAGTGGCCGAACCGGCTGCAGGTTTAAGCTTGTCGAATTTTTTCAGCTCTTTATCCAACTCCTTGTATTCTTCTGCCAATTTTGCATATTCAGGTTTGTAATTTTTAGCCGCCTTGTCCGAGTTGTCGGTAAGATAAGCGACTACATCGGAGTCTTTAGCGTTATCATCATAACGATGATTTACCCAACGATCATCAGGTGTACGCTCACTGACCGGCTTGTTAAGCGCGGCTTGTGTAGCCAGTGAGAAACGTTCATAGTTATATTTACGACCTGCGTCCCTGATTGGATCAAGCAACGCTGTTTGCTTGGCCCTGATGTCTTTGGTAGCGTCTTCCCACTTGTTTAATTCTGCTTGATAGGTGCGTTCAATCTTTCCTGTTAATGCCGGTATATTGTCCACCGCATTAATATTCGCAAAGAAAGACTGTAGCGAGTAATACTCTTTCATGGAGATATTATCGAACTTGTGATTGTGGCATCTTGCGCAACCGACTGTCTGCGCCAGAAAAACCTCACCCACCGTATCAGTTATGTCCGTGGTATTTTGAAACTTTTTCTGAACCAGATCGCGAGAGTTACTGTCATCCGGATAGCTTCTTAAAAACCCGGTTGCAATGAGAGCCTCAGGATTGCCCGGCGCGATTTCGTCCCCGGCCAACTGCTCGGAAACAAACTTGTTATAAGGTTTGTCCTGATTGAAGGCATTGATAACATAATCACGATACCGCCATAAATTCTCACGGGTCTCGTCATTAGTAAAACCAGAACTGTCCGCATAACGCGCAAGATCAAGCCAGCGACGGGCTTGACGCTCGCCGTATTTGGGCGATTCCAGCAAGCGATCCGCCAGTTTTTCAAAAGCGTTTGGGGAGGTGTCGCTTACAAAAGACTCAACTTCTTCGGGCGTTGGAATAACACCCCAGGCATCCAGCGTTGCACGACGCACGAAAGCCGAACGATCCGCGTCAGGCGACGGGGCAATTCCTTTTGCTTCCAAAGGCGCCAAAACGTAAGCGTCAAGCGGCGACTTCACCCAGTTTTTATTGTTAACGCTGGGTTGAGCCGGTGCTTTAATTGGCTGATAAGCCCAATGTTTTGATTTTTTTGGCGCAGACGCGTCTGTAACAAGCTGTTTATTATCAGTTGAAGCGGCGTCAGCTACCTGCTGTTTGTTATCTGTCGCAGCGGCTAATGGTTGTGCCGTCGGCAATGCTTCCGGCGTCGGCACCGGCGAGGTTACAGCCGCAACTATTTGCTTGCTGTCGACTGCAATGACAGGTTGTACCGCTTCTGCCGGTTTCGGAGCCTGTTTGCTTTCAACTGTAGCTGCGGCAGATTGAGTGCCTATTTGAGCAACCGAGCCATTAAATAAATCAGGTTGTTTACTTTGACCTATAACGCCAACCGGATTACTGAATAAATCGACTACGGCTCCAGACTCTTCGGCTACCATCACCGTGAGTCCAAAGAGAATAGCTG
>CAIKYI010000015.1 GCA_903831545.1 uncultured Methylobacter sp.
CCACCCAGACTCAAATCAGCCGTCAAGTCACTCTGGAAGCCAAGATTCTGGAAGTTTCTCTGGATGACAGCCATCAAGATGGCGTTAACTGGGAAAGCATTGTCCGCGAAGGAATCAACAAATCGACACTATTGACTGGCATAGGTGGTGCTATGACCACATCTAACTTTGCTTCTGTTTTTACTTTAGGAGGCAGTGCCGGCGATTTTAGAGCGTTTGTCGAGCTAATGAGCACTCAAGGTAAAACCAATGTGCTGTCCAGTCCCAGAATTTCCACTTTAAACAATCAAACAGCCATTATTAAAGTCGGTCAGGACGAATATTTTGCCTACGACATTCAAACGGGCAACACTGTCGGAACCGGTTTATCTACTGTTGTGTCAACACCTTATCCCAAGCTGGATGTTTTCTTTTCCGGCATAGCGCTAGACGTTACGCCACAAATCAATGACAGCGACGATATTACCCTACATATCCACCCTTCAATTACAGAAGTCAAGCAAGTCGAGAAAAATTTTGGCAGCTCTATTGGCGATTTGCCTTTGGCACTGACCACGGTCCGTGAGTCTGACAGTATCGTCAGAGCCAAAAATGGCCAGATTATTGTATTGGGAGGGCTGATGCAGGAGAAAAATGAAGAAAATAAACAAGGCGTCACGGGGTTGGCGGCTATCCCTTATATTGGCAACCTGTTTAGAGTCAATAAAGGGAACACAAAAAAATCAGAACTCATCATCCTGCTCAAAGCCACCTTTATCGGCAATGATTCAGACTGGCAAAAGGACATTAACTCAAGTAAACAACGCTTGGAAAGACTGGACTCACAACCCCGCTGGAAATAGTTTACCATTAAACTCTCACCGGCCAGATCACTTCAAAAAAACACTTTAGAGCTTTATGTATAAGTCACATTTTGGTCTCAATAGCCAGCCATTTGGTTTAACACCCGATACAGATTTTTTTTGTGAGCTACCCTCGCATGTAGAAGCACTTAACGTGTTACTGATTGCATTGCACAATGGCGAAGGCTTTATCAAGATTACCGGCGATGTAGGCACCGGAAAAACCATGCTCTGCCGAAAATTGCTAAATGAACTCCCGCCACCTTACGAAACGGCTTACATCCCAAATCCGCACTTACCCCCAATGGGCTTATTGATGGCAGTTGCCGATGAAATGAGCCTTGAATATTCCCGGCACATCAAGCAAAACGGGTTAATGAAGCAGATTAATGACTATTTGATCACTAGCGCGGTAAACGGAAAAAAACCGGTACTCATTATCGACGAAGCGCAATCGATGTCCCTTGAAACCCTGGAAGCGCTTCGACTGATCACCAACCTTGAAACCGAAAAACAAAAACTGCTACAAATCGTGTTATTTGGTCAACCTGAACTCGATGAACAATTAAATAACAAAGCCATTCGACAACTTAGGCAGCGCATCACTTTTAGTTACGTTCTTAAGCCACTTAGTACAACTAATGTAGCCGATTATATTAAACACCGGTTGTGCATCGCCGGCATGGGCAATATAACCATTTTCTCAAGCTTGGCGATAAAGGCCATGCGCTACTATAGCCGTGGCATACCCAGACTGGTTAACATCCTGGCCAACAAATCCATGTTATCGGCTTATGGCAGCGGCCATTCTTTCATAGGGGTAAAACAGGTTTATCTGGCAGCGCTGGACACCGAAGATGCAAACACCCATTGCAAAATATTCGGACTCCGTACACCCTACTTTTTACTAATTTCAGTTGCATTGGTTGCGCTATGCAGCTACTTCTGGAAATCTATGGCGTTACTGTTATGAGCCTTATCAATCAAATGCTGCGCGACCTTGAAAATCGCAAATTAAATCCAAATACGTCGGCAACGCTTAACCACAACATCAAGGTAAATAAAACCGCAACGTCAAAAGTACCGCTTCTGATCTTGAGTTTATTGGTTATTACCGCGTCGGGCGGAGCTTATTGGGCGTTTCAATACAACAAAGTTCAGGCAAAAACTGCTTTAGTCATTGTTGCTGAAAATAGCCACAAAGAACCCGTTCCGACTCCCCCTTATGATCAAGTTCTGGCCGCGCCAAATGCCATTAACGAAACGCGCCCAAAGCTCGAATCCAAAGCAACTGAAAATATACCCAGGCAAACCGTTGCAGCCGCTAAACCCGTCCCGGCCAAAGAAATAACTAAAACGCCAGTCAGTGCCCAACAGCCCGCTGTTGCTGATATTCCGGTAAAAAAATCACCAGCCCCCCCCAAGCCAATAACCGTCAAAGAGCAAGCAGATTTATTGTATCGTCAGGCTGAAAATAATCCTGACGATGTTTCGGTAGCGTACAAACTGGAAAAAGCGCTTCAACTCGATGCTCGACACCTTAAGGCTCGATTATTGATGGTTAAAACCTTACATAATCAGGGAAAAACTGATAAAACTGCCGCGTTTCTGGATCAAAGTCTGGCTTTGTTTCCTGACAACCCGCAATTCATAAACACCCGAGCCCAGCTTTTCCTTCACCAAAAAAATCCCGATCGGGCGTTAAAAATACTTGAAAAAACTGATATGGCCAACAGCGCCAACGAATCCTCTTTAGCTTTATTGGCCGCCACCTATCAACAGCTGGATTCATCTACTAATGCCGCCAAAGTCTATCAAAAACTGGTAACCATAAACTCGGAAAAAGCAGAGCACTGGCTTGGTCTGGCCTTGGCACACGAGGAACTGGGAAACCTGAAGCTAGCCCGCGAAGCCTACCAACAAGCCCTCAACAAAAATACCCTAAAAGAATCCGTTACCGGCTATATCAAGCAAAAACTTATTGAGCTCAGGTAAGTTCAAGATAAGTTTTAAAAGGCCAGCCTTCTTATCTTGACAATTTAGTCTATCTATACCGAACATCTACCGCTTCACTGCCCAACAACGAGCGCAAGCGAGAGACCAATTCATCAGTTGGGTGAACCCGCCACTCGTCACCCAATTGTAAACTTGCTTTGGCAAGTGTTGAAGCATAGTTAATGCCAACAGGACAGCCACCGCCCTTAAAAGGTTCCAGAGCTGACATCAACCTGGATACAAAACCTTGATCTACTGAATCCGTCACCTTCCAAACCAGTTGAATACTTCTGGCAAAAACTTCCCTGGCCTGTTCCATGTTGTAAAGTTTTTCTACCGTTAAACGTAAGGTTCCCAAATAATCATCTATACCCAACGCACCTTCAGCAATCAATAAACTATCTTTTGAAAATACACTCCGATATTTGTCATAAACATCGCCAAATGCCGCAATTTCAAGCCTGCCGGTTCTATCATCAATAGTTGCAAAACCCATGGTTTTGCCATTCTTGGTCTGACGTGTGCGCACTTCAACAACTAAGCCCGCTGTTCGTGCCTCCATCTTGCCGCGTGAGCGTTCCACATCAGCCAATAATGACGCTATCGAACCATGGGTAAATTGTTTTAATTCAGACTCATATTGACTGATCGGATGCCCGGTCAGGAATAAACCCAGGGTCAGTTTCTCGGCATTCAACCGCTCATTTTCAGACCAGGGCTCAACAGCCGTAGAATAGGCATCGACATCTTCCATATCATCGACATTGACAGCCAAGCCAAATAAATCAGATTGACCTGTTTGCGCCATCTTTCCATGCTGCTCGGCAACTTTTAAAACCGTGGGCAATTCCGCCAAATGGCCGGCCCGATTCTCATCAAACTCATCAAAAGCCCCTGCGCGAATCAAGGCCTCCAGTACCCGTCGATTAAACTTGCGTAAATCAACCCGTTTGCATAAATCATACAAACCTGAAAACAGGCCATGTTCCTCCCGCTCCTTCAACATCTCCTCTATCGCCGCTTCGCCCACGCCTTTGAGCGCCCCTAATCCATAAACGATATGACCTCCATCGTTTACGGTGAATTTGTATCTTGAAACATTAATGGTGGGCGGTAGAATTTCCAGCTTCATCTGCCGACATTCTTCAATCAGTATGACCACCTTATCGGTGTTATCCATATCCGCAGAAAGTACCGCAGCCATAAATTCAGGCTGGTAATGGGCTTTTAACCAAGCCGTTTGATAAGCCACCAACGCATAAGCGGCGGAATGTGATTTATTGAAACCGTCACCCGCAAACTTCTCCATTAAATCGAAAACGTAAGTGGCGATTTTTTCGTCCACCTGATTTTCTATGGCACCGGCGGTAAATTTATCCCGCTCCTTGGCCATTTCCTCCGGTTTTTTCTTACCCATCGCCCGGCGTAACATATCCGCTCCGCCCAACGTGTATAGCGCCATTTCACGGGCAATTTGCATTACCTGTTCCTGATACAAAATAACGCCGTTGGTAGGTTTTAAAATCGGCACTCGCAACGGATGCGCATACTCAGCCTTGGCACCATGTTTAACATTAATGTAATCGTCCACCATGCCCGATTCCAAAGGTCCGGGACGGAACAGCGCCACCAAAGCAATAATATCGTCAAAGCAGTCTGGCTTGAGTTTCTTGATCAACTCTTTCATACCGCGTGATTCCAGCTGAAACACGGCGGTGGTCTGGGCATTGGTCAGCAGCTTATAGGAATCGGCGTCATCCCGAGGAATGGTCGTTATATCGACCAGCGGCTTACCTTGTTGCTTTTGTCTGGCATTAATGTCCTGCAATGCCCAATCGATAATGGTCAGCGTACGCAGCCCCAAAAAGTCAAACTTGACCAGACCGACCGCTTCTACGTCATCTTTATCAAACTGGGTAACCAGATTATTGCCGTCCTGGTCGCAATACAGCGGCGTAAAATCGGTCAACTTGGTCGGAGAGATCACCACACCGCCCGCATGTTTTCCGGCGTTTCTCGCTGTACCTTCCAGAGACAACGCCATATCAATCAGCGACTTGACCTCCTCTTCGGTATCGTAGAGTTGTTTGAGTTCAGGACTGTCTTTTAACGCTTTAGTCAACGTCATCCCAATTTCAAACGGAATCAGCTTGGCCAGTCTATCGACAAAACCATAGCCAAAACCCAGCACCCGACCAACATCACGAATAACCGCTTTAGCCGCCATCGAACCGTAGGTAATAATCTGCGCCACATGATCCCGACCATAATGACGTGCAACATAATCAATGACCTCGTCCCGACGATCCATACAAAAATCGACGTCAAAGTCAGGCATGGATACCCGCTCGGGATTTAAAAACCGCTCAAACAGCAAATCAAATTCGATGGGATCAAGATCAGTAATTTTAAGCGCGTAAGCCACCAGCGAACCGGCACCCGAGCCCCGGCCCGGGCCAACCGGAATTAGATTGTTTTTTGCCCACTGGATGAAATCGGCAACAATCATAAAATAACCGGGAAATCCCATCTGGGTAATCATCTTCAACTCAAAATCCAGACGCTGATAATA
>CAIKYI010000016.1 GCA_903831545.1 uncultured Methylobacter sp.
GCCAAACATTTAAAGCCCAACCAATAACGCATATTTGGTAAGCATTCACCTCCCCCTTTGAAAAAGGGGGAGCGAGGGGGATTTATTTAAATAATCTCCCCTATACCCCTCTTTTTCAAAGAGGGGGGCTGAATAATTAACATATTTGCGCATATAACGAATACAACAGAGAGTATTAATCATGAACACTAAAAAACATTTCGGACTATTGCTGTTGGCGGCTGCTAGCATTTCAGGCGTTTCCGCCTTGGCCGTAGCGAAAGCGGGCAGTTCGTCTACTTCGACCCAGACGTCTACGATCTCTGCTACAAGTTCCATTTTAACACCCGACATAGCGCCCAGTCTTATCACCGCCAAGCCGACGGGGGGATCAACTTATGCGCTGTTTTTTATGAACAAGAAAAAAATTAACTTGACTGCTTCGCAGGAGTTGGCAGTGCTTAGCAGCCAATTGAGTGCTTATGGTATTTCGCCTTGTTTAGTAACAACGGACATCAATGGGACGCCTATCAGTTGCGGTGCCGGCCTGGTCTCTTTTGGCACAAATCAACTGTATAGCTACACCACGCCAATCAATCTGGTGCATTTGAATATTGATTTTAACCGGGGAGTCAAGCAGGTATTTGCCGCCAATTTTCTTTCACCGAACGGGCTGATTCCTGGTGATTCGGTAGGTAGACCCGTGCATGTGCACTTTAACAAGCCGGTAACCCAGTTTGCGATGAATATCGATTCGGGGCAAGCCCTTGCACCGTCCATCGACAATGTCCAGTTTGTGGTGGGTGCGGTTGGGAGCCAGGTAGCGCTGACTCAGACGTTGATACCCGGAATCGGCCAATGGGTGGGTGTGCAAGCCCCGAACGGCATTCAGGACCTTGATGTAATTGGGCTAGGTAGTACCAGCGCTTATTCAATTGATCAATTTACTGTAGTCCCTAAGTAAGTCATTTTTTAGCTAAAAGCGTCTAAATTGTTGGGTTGCCAAAAGACCGGCAACCCAATTTACAGTGCTTTTTAGTTAGAGTTACTAGTGTTAGTTAGACTTGAAAAAAGATTCTTGGTCTTTCAGATTTCTAATCGTAAATTCCCTAAAGGAACGTAATGGTTCAGAGGGTTAGGAGTTTTTTTTGAAACGCGAGATAAATAAATACATCGGTTTATTAGACATAATCTATATAAGTGAATTAGGATTTTTTATGAAAAAAATAAATAATTACAAAGACCTGCGGATTGGCGTAAAAAATACCGCAGAGCTGATTGAGCATGACCGGCAGGGCGAGTTTAAACTCGCTTCAACTTTGGGTGTGACAATTGTTTTATTGTCAGGTTATTTGGGCGCGGTGGCTCCTGTAGAGGCGGGCGTATTGACGGTGCCCTCCGGACTTGAAACACCCAGTCCTTTGTTTGGCTCCAAGCCTTTTGCCGCGCGCCTTTTGCAGTTCGAAGAGTTTGGTTTGCAGAATTACGACGGTGTAGAAGATTCAACTAAAGCGACGCTGCCTCGCCCCGTTGATCCGGCAACCGGAGAAGTCGACTGTGGCGGTAATCCCGAAGCCAATGGTAGTAGTCTTGATGAGATTATCAAAAACAAACAGATGTATCCGCTGCCCGCTGAATATGCTTTGACCGGTCGCGATGTTGATGGCAAGTTTACCTATACCAATGCCTGGAAACAGGATGTTCAAACCTGTGATCCAACATATGGGGATCTGGAAATGCCGATGGATGGCCGTCCCGGTGATGGAGATTTTAAGCATCAACGCTGGAATGATATAAAC
>CAIKYI010000017.1 GCA_903831545.1 uncultured Methylobacter sp.
ACTGGCCATGATCCGGATGAAGTTGTTGACCGGCTGCACTGGCCATGATCCGGATGAAGTTGTTGACCGGCTGCACTGGCCATGATCCATAAAACCGCAAGGCTTGGGGGTTATCAAACAACAGTAATTAAATAAATAACGGGGTAGGCCTGATAGCTTGGGGGTATATTTGGGGGTATATTTTTATAATAATATTTACAATCACAGTAAATACAAGGCTTGCAGAGTCTTATTCTATTGCTTGCTGAGCAATAGAATTGGTATTTATGGAATTTTTGGGAATATATTTATTTTTAAAGTTGACTTTATTAGTTTATGTAATTATCCGATTTTCTTAAACGGTAACACCTGAGCGCCATTTTTTAGCCCGTCCAAATAATCAGACCATGCTTGCATCATCCGTCTACGTTCTTCCAGATATTGCGCGCGGTTATAAGCCGCTCTAACTTGATCTCTTGGTGAATGTGCTAGTTGCCTTTCGATTGCATCAGGAGACCAGCCCTGTTCATTTAATAGCGTACTTGCTGTGGTTCGGAAGCCGTGCGCGGTCATTACGTCCGATTCATAACCCAATGACTTCAGCGCCGTCCTTATGGTGTTGTCTGACATGGGCCGACCATCACCACGACTTGACGGAAAAACATACTTTACATTTCCGGTAAGGGTTTTAACTTCTTCAAGTATGGCGATTGCTTGAGTGGATAAGGGGACGATGTGATAAAAATCGGTTTTACTGATATAGGGCCTCCACTCGCACGCGGACAGGTCAACATCAGACCATAGCATCTGCCTGATCTCGCCGGGGCGCTGAAATAACAATGGGGATAACCTAAACGCCAGCCTAGTGATAAACGTCCCTTGATAGTTACTTATATCCCTGAGCAACTGCCCAAAAAGGTTAGGGTCTGTAATACCGGCACGATGCTTTATTTTTTGTGCTGGGATTTGTTTTGCCACGGGTTGAGCAACATCATAATCGGTATAGTTGTGGACAATCGCATAAGCAAAAATTGCACTTATTTCGCTGTGTAGTCTATGCGCGGTCGATAGTTGTTTTTTGTCAATTAACGGTTTTAGTGCGGCTAATATGTCTGAAGATTTTATTTGTTTGATAGGCATATCCCCCAAGTAGGGGAACGCAGAGCGCTCTAGCCTTTCAGTTTTCTTCTTTTTGGTGGTGGCGTTGGTAGTATGAGCTTCTGAGCTGAGCCACTGAATAGCGAGGTCTTTAAAGCTGTTTAATATAGGCAATCCATCGTTAACACGATCATCATTCAACTTGATTAACAACTTAGCTTTTTTATTTTCTGATCTTACCCCCGCCGGGTCTATGCCATTGGCAACATTTTCTCTCGCTTCTTCTGCCTTGCGTCTGGCAATTTCCAGCGTGTTGTCTGGATAGGCGCCAAAAGATATTTTTTTACGCTTACTGTCAAATACGTAAACGAACCGCCATAACTTTGATCCGGTTGTTCCGACAAAAAGAAACAGGCCGCCACCATCGTTGATTGAATAATCTGTAGTCTTAGGTTTTGCCGCCCTGTAGACCGCGTCTTTATTGATTTTTAGCGCCATTTTGTTACCTTAATTGTTACCTTTTTTTAGACACTATAACAAAGGTAACGA
>CAIKYI010000018.1 GCA_903831545.1 uncultured Methylobacter sp.
GCCGGACCAATGGCAAATCATTAAAACCAAAATGTTTCACGGTTTTGATTTTGACAGCACTATGTTGCGCATCGCCGCGATGACCTTGTATATGCACGGTGTTGACGATCCGGATATCCATTATCAGGATACCCTGGCACACAGTTTTTCCGATCACTTTCCACATCTTGAGCAAAATGCCTTTAATGTGGTTTTGGCTAATCCGCCGTTCAAAGGCAGTCTGGACGAAGACACCATTAATCCGCCGATTTTGCGGCTGGTAAAAACCAAAAAGACCGAACTGCTGTGTATTGCCCAGATTTTACGCATGCTTAAAACCGGAGGCCGCAGTGCCACGGTCGTGCCGCAAGGCGTATTGTTTGGCTCTTCCAAAGCGCATCAGGCCGTGCGTGAGTTGTTGATTGAACAAAACCAGCTCGAAGCGGTCATCAATCTGCCCAGCGGCGTGTTCAAACCCTATGCCGGTGTGTCCACGGCGATATTATTGTTCACCAAAGGCGGCGCGACCGATCAGGTGTTGTTTTATGACGTGCAGGATGATGGTTTTTCATTGGATGACAAACGCGATGCGCTTTATCAAGACGAACAAGGCAATCCGTTAAGTTTTGCCGGTGACTTACCCAAGGTGCTCAAAGATTATCGATGCTGGCAAGATCATAAAAACGCGATTCTCCAAAATGGTGGAAAAGCTGAAAAGGCAGACACAATTTTCAGTGACCGTGCTCAAGCTTGTTTTTGGGTGAGTAAAACCGAGCTTGCGGCAAATAAATATGACCTTTCGATTAACCGTTATAAGGAAACCGTTCATATAGAAGAACAGTATGACTCGCCAAAGGAAATTTTAGAACAGTGGATGGGCTTGGTGGATGAAATTCAACAGGAGTTGAAAGAATTGCAATTGATGTTGCCTGTCGTTGATTAAACCAGAGGAAAGATGATGAATTATTCAGAACGTATCACGATTGAAGCCGGTAAGCGCGGTGGCAAGCCTTGTATTAGAGGGCTAAGAATCACGGTTTATGATGTGTTGTCCTGGCTGGCAGATGGCATGTCAGAACCTGAAATTATTGAAGATTATCCAGAGCTGGTGGCAGAAGATATTAAGGCGTGTTTAGCCTTTGCTGCCAGTCGGGAACATAACATCAGTGCCTTAATGCGATGAAGCTATTACTGGATGAAAATTTATCGCGGCGAGTCGTGCCGTTTATTCAGGATGCTTTTCCTGAAAGCACACAAGTTGCTTTATTAGGCATGGAAAACTGTCCGGACAAGGATATTTGGCACTATGCCAAAGCACATGATTATGTCATCGTCACTAAAGATTCTGATTTTTATGAGATGTCTCTGTTATATGGTCAGCCACCTAAAATAATCTGGTTGAAAATTGGCAATCAAACCAAAGCCGCAACTATCAGGGCTTTAACAGAAAAAAGCGTGGAAATTGAGCGGCTGTTAACGGCAGAAAACAAAGCCTGCATTGAAATTTATTAAAGTTGGGTATTTATAATGATTAAGAACGTTGAAGGGATGTTGTGAGTTGGCCACTGGTTCCACTGGACCATGTTGCTGACATAAATCCTTGTCTACCAAGGGGGATCAATGAGGATCAACAAGTATCTTTCTTGGGAATGGCTTCTGTATCTGTGCAAGGCGAAATAATTTCAGAGGAAACTAGGGTATTAGCTGAAACAAGAAAAGGGTTCACATACTTCGAGCGGGGAGATGTTTTATTAGCCAAAATTACTCCGTGTTTTGAAAATGGGAAAGCTGTTCATGCTAATAGCTTAAAGCATTCGATAGGGTATGGCTCAACAGAATTTCATGTGTTGCGATCCAAAAATGGTGTTTTGGATGCAAAGTACATGTTCTATATGGTTTGGAGTGATCAGTTTAGATTCTTAGGTGGAAAAGCTATGAAAGGCGCAGCCGGTCAGAAAAGGGTAAGCGCTGATTTTTTGAAAGAATTTAATATACCTCTTCCGCCTCTAGCCGAACAAAAACGCATAGCCGCCATTCTCGATAAAGCCAACAGCCTGCGCCGCAAAAACCAGCATGCCATTCAACTCGCCGACCAATTCCTCCGTGCAGTGTTTCTGGAGCTATTTGGCGATCCGGTGACTAATCCAAAGGGGTGGAATATTAAGCCACTTGGTGAAATGGTAAGAAATCTTGATGGTAGACGTATTCCTGTTAAAGCATCAGATCGTGCTGTAACCAATGCAAAATATCGATATTACGGTGCAAGTGGAATTATTGATTACGTTGATGACTATATTTTTGACGAACGTACCTTGTTGATTGGTGAAGATGGAGCAAATTTGTTAGCACGCTCAACTTCCATAGCTTTTATTGTGGAGGGTAAATATTGGGTGAATAATCACGCTCATGTGCTCGCCGAAAAAGGGAATTTTCCACTTGAATATCTGATGTATTCTATCAATATGCGTTCAATAGCCCCATATGTAACGGGTAGCGCACAACCAAAATTGAATCAAGAAATGCTTAATAAGATTCCGATACAAATTCCAAGTCAGCAACTCTTAGATAAATTTGTGAAATTAATTGGAACAGCATCTAATTTGAAGGCAAAGTTTACGGTCATACCAAACGAGCTTTTATTTAACTCTCTTAGCCAAAAAGCCTTCGCCGGTGAACTTTAACGCTAACCTCATGAAACTTAAAAACAGGATAAGCCCATGCAAGCCTATTATGAAATACAAGCCAAAATTCCTCAGAATCATCAGTTAAAACTGCAACTGCCCGATATTATTCCGGCAGGACTGGTAAAAATTGCCGTGATCTATGAATTGCCGGAAGTAACAGAAAATAAAGCCGCAAAAATGGCCGCATTTTTAAAGGGCTTACCCGATGAAGCAGATCAGTCCGGTTTGAGTCGTGCAGCAATAAACGATTACATTCAGCAAGAACGCCAAGGCTGGGATTGATATGACAGCAACTTATTTAGACAGCTGCATGGTTATCGGTCTGATAGAAGGTGATACCGAGCAACGCAAAGCCTTAAAAAACTATCTGGCTTATCAGGCTTGTGTTCAGTTCGGAATTAGTCAGGCTGGAAGCCCGAATCTTGGCTATTCGACAAAAAAATGAAGCTCACCTAAATCAATATGACGTCTTTTTTGCCGCCTGTGAATTTGTGGATTTAAATCGTGCGGTTTTCGATCTGGCTACTTTGCTACGTGCCGAAAGCAA
>CAIKYI010000019.1 GCA_903831545.1 uncultured Methylobacter sp.
CTTGCAATGCCGGCATAATGTCAATTATTGGCAGTTTGGTGATTATTTGGGGATAGGTGCCGGCGCGCACGGAAAAATAACCCAACATTTACCGCAAGAAATTGTTCGTAGCGTAAAGCCTAAAAGCCCTGAACAGTATTTAAACAATGCACGGAATGGAGAGGCTGAAATTATTCCTGCTGGTGAGCTGCCTTTGGAATTTATCATGAATAATTTACGCTTGAAACAGGGCTTTACCATGAACGCCTATCAAGCAGCTACCGGCCTTGAACTAGCCTCGCTGGAACCTGCTTTATCGGTTTGTATTAAACAAAACTTGCTTATTCAGCGGGAAAATTACTATTATTGTTCAGAACAAGGCTGGAATTTTCTAGATAATATTTTAGAAAAATTTCTTATTTAATTGTTGCAAGACTGAAAAGTCAAACCCATCGGATCCTAATTATTGATACCCGTATAATATTCATCTGTTAATCCAACGGCCATATCTCAGCCCATTAATTACCCTTAGCTCCTCGTAAACTCAAACGTCATTACTATTATGCTTGATTATCAAAAAGACTTTATTTCCTATGCACTGAATTGCGGCGTACTTAAATTCGGACAATTCGAGTTAAAATCTGGTCGTATCAGTCCATATTTTTTTAATACCGGTTTATTTAACACCGGCGCACAGTTGGGCAAGTTGGGCCAATTTTATGCCCAGGCCTTAATTCAATCCAACATTAAGCCAGATATTCTTTACGGTCCAGCCTATAAAGGAATTCCCCTGGTCAGTGCGACATCGATTGCCTATGCCCAGTTAACCGGCAGCGACATTCCCTTTGCTTTCAACCGAAAAGAGGCAAAAGACCATGGCGAGGGCGGCAGTTTGGTAGGTGCCTCGCTTCAAGGGAAAGTATTGATTCTCGATGACGTAATAACCGCCGGTACTTCTGTCAGGGAATCGGTGGACATCATAAAAAATGCCCGGGCAATTCCTGCGGGAGTTTTAATTGCGCTAGACCGGCAAGAAAAAGGTCAAAATGATGTTTCTGCCATTTCAGAAGTCGAAGCGCAATTTACAATGCCGGTCATTGCAATTATTACGCTGGCAGATATTGTCGACTATTTATCTACGGATGAAGGTATCGCAAGCTTGAAAAAAACATCGCCACTCGACGAGATAAAAGCATACCAAAGTCTATATGGCATTTAACAAAACAGCTGCCAATCTAAAAAATAAATATCGTAAACTAACAGTTCTTAATATATAGACTACAATTAGCCAAAAAATTACCATTACTTTAGAATTGCCGGATTAGAAAATTGCTCTGGCATTACCTGCATCCTCCACAGTCTTGTGGTTTATGCAGGTATCTGGGTAATTCAGGAGCAGCTTAGCGGTATGCTGACATTTCAATTAACTTTTAAAATCCTCGTTCCCATGCTCCGCATGTGAACGCAACAAGGGCGTACCATGGGGAATATGGAATTTAAACAGCAAATGCACGAATATTCGAAATGGCGTGCAAAACTGGTTCAATCTATAGAGATGTATCACCATTGGCGCAGTCGCCATGGCATGAAAGATCCGCATAGTAGTGAAACTATTTTAAACATTCTTAATGGTTTGCAATCAGACAGAATTACGCTAGCTTTTGTTGCCGAGTTTTCGCGCGGTAAAACCGAATTGATCAACGCTCTTTTTTTTGCAGAAACAGGCGTCAGATTGCTTCCCTCTTCACCGGGACGAACCACGATGTCACCCACCGAACTTTTTCATGATGAAGAAGGTGGTAGTTATATTCGCTTGTTAAATATCGAAAGCAGACTAGAAGACATTTCACTGTCCGAGTTTAAAAAGAATCCGGAGCGCTGGACACAGATTGATCTTGACTGCACCTCGCCAACGCAAATGCAGGAAGCTTTTAAGGAGCTGGTTTCTTCCAAGCTTGTTGATCGTGAACTTGCAGACAAACTAGGCTTGTGGAATGAACGTGAGGCGGCTGAACAAGGCATTATTAACCCTGAAAAAGTTGAAATCCCCTGCTGGCGCCATGCCTTAATCAGCTTTCCCCATCCCCTGTTAAAAGAAGGCTTATCGATACTTGATACCCCGGGCTTAAATGCTTTGGGAACCGAACCGGAACTCACCTTAAGCATGTTACCGAGTGCTCAGGCCATTATTTTTGTACTGGCCGCAGATACCGGCGTAACCAAAAGTGACCTGGAAATGTGGCATAACCATGTTTGTCATAACCGTGGCGGTAGCAAACAGGGTTTGGCTGTAGTGATGAATAAAATTGATGCGATGTGGGATGATCTGGCCGGTGAAAACGGTTATGAAGATTCTATACGCTCACAAATAAAAACTTCGGCGACTACTTTAAAAGTAAATGAAGATGTTATTTTCCCTGTCTCGGCTAAACAAGCCTTACTTGCCAAGGTCAAAGACGACGTTGCTTTACTGGCAAAAAGTCGTCTTGCTACCCTGGAAAACTATCTCGCCAATGATATTTTAAAACAGCGCAAAAATATGTTGCTGGGAACGATTAATCGTGACATCAGCTTTTTAGTCAATGAATCATCAAACTTAACCAACAGTTCATTAGCTAATGCTATTGCGCAGCTTGAAGAGTTTAAAAAAATCGACTTTCAAAACCAGGATATGACCGGCAAATTAATGGCCGAGACGCGTGATAGACAAACTGTTTACATGGCCAATGTCGAAAACTTCCAGGCCAGTCGCAAGATTTTTGCCGCACAAGCCCAGATTCTGATTGATTCCTTAGCCAAAGAAAAAATGGATCACATCATTAAAACCACCAAACATGATATGGCAAAAAGCCTTACAACCTATGGCATGAAACAGAACATGCGTAAATTGTTTGATGAGTTGCGAGACATGTTACAAGACACCGTGGATGTTACCAATGAAACCCAACGTCTGGTTAAAGTTATACACAAAAAATTCAAAGACGAACACGGCTTTAAAGAGATTGAGCCACAACTTTTTTCAATTAAACAATACCAGATTGAACTGGAACAGATTTTTGAGGAAGGCGAAGCCTTTCGTTCCAGCGCCAAAACCACGATGTCAGAACAAAGTGTCGTTATCAACAAACTGTATAGCACACTGATTGCCAAGGCCAGAAATATACTCAGACAGGCGCATACTGATGCAATAACATGGAGTAACGGTGTTTTAACGCCTTTAATGCATCAAATTAAAGACCACAAAAAACAAATTGAAGGTCGACTGCAAATGCTGAGAAAAATCAATGAATCAAAAGGGAATATTATTGAAAATATTGCTACCCTTGAAGCCGAACTGGAACCTTTAAAACGGCAACGTGATGAGTTGGCTATCATCATTAATGCGATGCAACTGGATTTCAATCACTTGTAAGTCGCAGATAATGTTTTTCGACTTATAACATTCCAATTGAGGCCCCTCACAGTAAGTTGTCTTGCAATGGGCAGGGGCTATAGCCTCTACCCATACAACAACTTGGCTTAACCCTGATTTTTCCTGAAAATCAAATCCCACACACCATGCCCCAAGCGTAGTCCACGCTGCTCAAATCTTGTTAGCGGTCGATATTCAGGCCGCTCACAATAGTCTCCGGCGGAACTCGCATTTTTTAGCCCAACACCTTCCGACAATATCTTGAGCATGTTTTCGGCGTAATTTTGCCAATCGGTCGCGGCATGAAAATAACCGTCAGGTTGCAGTTTATTGACTACCAATTCAACAAAACTGGGACGAACGATACGCCGTTTATGGTGTTTTTGTTTCGGCCAGGGGTCAGGAAAAAATAAATGCACGCCAGCCAAACTATTATCGGCAACCTTGTGTTCAATAATTTCAATGGCATCGTA
>CAIKYI010000020.1 GCA_903831545.1 uncultured Methylobacter sp.
AAGCGATCAGAGTCAACCATTTCAGTCAGTGTGATTTTCATTTTTTCGGTAAAAGGTTCTTTTAACGGAACCAGTGCTTCTTCACCACCCATCATCATTAGCATACCGCCAAAAGAAGATTCCATAATTGACGAAACCAGGCCTTCGTAGACCTTGTCATAATCAACTGCATTTAACAAAGGCTCCAGATTTAACACGCTTTTGCCTTGCTCCTCCTCGGATTCGATAAACTGTTCAATATTTTCAGCAGTAAAAAATTGCTGCATCATCAGTTGTTTAATAGACAGTTTAAACTCTTCAAACCGTGCTGGTATGACGCCTGAACCATATAAATAAGGAACTTTCTCAAACAGCATATAAATAGCCAACCAATTGGTAATGGCTCCCGAAAGAGCGAAAAAACCTATCGATTTGATAAACTCCGATTGGCCGGGCCAAATATAGCCTATGAAGATAATGCCAACCGAAATGAGATTGGTCATAAAACTTTTGTTTTCCAGGTATTCTTTATATTCGTTCATCATTTCTTGGGTAATAATTTTGTGAGTTTTTGGGTGATATGGATTTTTCGTTACAAATCAGCGTTGATTCTTTTGATGCTGACAAATTTATTTTCGGGCGTTAATTCCATTTCAAAATAGCCGTTGATGCCTTGCCGGGTCAAAAAAGATTGGATTCTGCCCGCAGGAAAAGCCACTCTTCGGCCATCTTCGGCGATAACTGATACAATTTTGGCAATGCCCTGATAGACCTGAAAAAACTGATCGTAGGACAAAGATAGTGTAAAACGGATAACTTGGTTTTGGGTCATGATCAAGAAATCAATTTAATTATATTATTTGCCTCTCCATTCTGGAGAGGCATTATTACTCAAGTTATTTCCTACATCTCCCTCAGTCTACAGGATGTGCCGAGGAACGAGGGGCATCATCGTGAAATATGTGCCTCCTGTCGTCGGCATCCTATCTCAAGCTGGAAATAATTATTGTGCAAGACCTAATTAACGGCTGTTTTGCAACGCGGCAATGCGTTCTTCCAAAGGCGGATGGCTCATAAAAAACTTGCTGACACCGCCACCGTTAATCCCGAAGGCTGCCAATTGCCCAGGCAGATCTTCAGGCTCTTGACCGCGCTGCAAGGCACGCAAAGCGCCAATCATTTTTTCCCGACCCGCTAATTCTGCGCCACCGGCATCAGCCTTGAATTCCCGGTATCTTGAAAACCACATGACCAGCATAGACGCCAGAATACCCAACACTAGCTGCGCCACCATCTGGGTTACGTAATAAGCCGGACCATAGCCACGTTCGGTTTTAAAGACAACCCGATCAACAACATGACCAATGATAGTCGCAAAAAAGTAAACGAAGGTATTTACGACACCTTGCATTAAAGCCATCGTCACCATGTCGCCATTGGCAACATGACTGATTTCATGACCAAGAACTGCTTCAACTTCATTGGCATTCATGTTTCGTAGCAAGCCGGTACTGACGGCCACCAAGGCGCTGTTTTTATTCATGCCGGTAGCAAAGGCATTGGCTTCGGGTGTGTCAAATATACCGACTTCAGGCATGCCAATTTCAGCCTGTCTGGCTAATTTGGCTACAATATCAAGCAACCATTGCTCGTTTTGATTTTGAGGTTGCCCGATAACATGAACGCCCATTGCCCTCTTTGCAGACCACTTGGACATCGCCAGAGAAATGACCGACCCGGTCATGCCGATAACTGCCGACATAACTAAAAGAGCATTAAGATTAAGATCGATGCCTTGGGCATCCAGACTGCCACTTAAGCCCAAAACATTAAAAATTATACTGACGACAACCAAAATCGCCGCATTGGTTGCAAGAAAAAGAAATATACGCATCATAAGTTTAGCCTTTTGATTTATGTTAAGGTTTGATCTATATGGGGGACTTAATAACACATTCCAACCCTTCCAATAATGCTAATATAACTTAAGTTTATTAATTAAGGATATTCTGATGCTTATTATAAAAGTAATTTTGTTGTTAATACCTTGTTTTGCCTTTGCGCAGCCCGGCAATCCTAAGGATATTATTAAACAACTAAAACTGCCCCCGGAATTTACCTTGTCTATTTTTGCCGATAATCTACCCAATGCCAGGAGTTTGGCGCTGGGTGACAATGGCACTGTCTTTGTCGGCACCGGAACTGAAGGTGTGGTTTATGCCGTTCAAGACACCAATAACGATGGCTTTGCCGATAAGCGCCACGTTATCGCCACCAAGCTTTACATGCCCAACGGCGTTGCCTATAAAGACGACACGCTTTACGTTGCCGAAGTTAATCGTATTATTCGTTTTGAGCACATCACACAGCAGTTAGCGCATCCGCCAAAGCCGGTCGTAGTTTTTGACCAATTCCCCTCAGAACAGCATCACGGCTGGAAATATCTACGAATCGGCCCAGATAACAAGCTCTACACTTCAGTCGGCGCGCCCTGTAATATTTGTGAACCCGACAAACCCATGTTCAGTTCACTGGTTCGTTTAAACACTGATGGTAGCGGTTTTGAACTCCTTGCCAGAGGCATCCGCAGTTCGGTGGGCTTTGACTGGCACCCTGAAACTAAGGCTCTTTTTTTTACCGATAATGGCCGCGATTATTTGGGTGATGATTTGCCGCCCGATGAACTTAATCAATGGACGACTGTTGATGAACATTTTGGCTTCCCTTACTGTCATGGCGGCGACACGCCTGATCCTGACTATTCCTTTAATAAAAAGTGCCGACAATTTACCGCTCCGGTTTGGAAATTCAAGGCTCATATTGCACCGTTGGGCGTGCATTTTTATGGTGGAAAACAATATCCGGTCGACTATCATCAGCAATTATTTGTCGCACAACATGGTTCCTGGAACCGTTCTGAGCCTCAAGGTTATCGTGTGGCGCTGGTAAAATTCCATCAGGGCAAACCGGTTTCTGAACAGGTTTTTATCGACGGCTGGTTAACTAAAGATAATGAGGTACTCGGTCGCCCGGTTGATATTCTGGAACTGCTAGATGGCAGCTTGTTAGTCAGTGATGACAAACTTGGTGTTATTTATAAAGTCGAATACAAAGGCCACCATGGATAAGAAATTTGAAATATTAACCAAGGACATCATTTACCAGGGTTTTTTCCGTGTCGAAAAATACCGGCTTAAACACACCTTGTATGGCGGCGGCTGGAGCCCTGAAATAACCCGGGAGTTATTCAGGCGCGGCAGTTGCGTTGCTGTGCTGTTATATGATCCCTATGCTGACAAGGTAGTGCTAATCGAACAGTTCAGAGCCGGCGCGATTTTAAACCCGGATAAAGCCTGGCTAGTGGAAATTGTGGCTGGAGCCATAGAAGAAGGCGAGCTTGCCGAAGAAGTTGCTTATCGCGAATCACTGGAAGAAGCAGGCTGTAAGATTGAGCAATTGATGGTTATCAACGAATTTTACACCACGCCAGGCGGTTCTTCGGAATGGATCACGCTATTTTGCGGCAAGGTTGATAGCACGGCAATTGGCGGCATTCATGGCTTGGATCATGAAGACGAAGATATATGGGTACGAACCGTAACCTTTGATGAAGCTTATCTTATGCTTGAAACAGGCGAAATTGATTCTGCGATACCCATTATTGCAATTCAATGGCTGGCTTTAAACAGGCAAAACCTAAGACGAAACTGGGGCGGTTTGTAAAACAGACCCTGAAATGCGTTGACCCTAAATAGCAGCGTAGGTCCCGGTAACTTTACCTATTGACTTCATTTGTCGGGTTACACTATCGCTAACCCGACCTACGTTATGTTAGTTAAGACTTTATTCAGCTTTCAGAGCCTACGATTATAACCAACAACGTTCCCCCTACCCTTTTTGATAAGGTCGTTACGATGAATACTCTACCCCGCTATAAATTAAGGTCATTGGTTTTTTTGATCGTATTGTTGTTTTCCGCTTTTTTTGTGACACATACAGCCCAGGCTAATCCCGGTGCCCATGTTGATAACCGTTTTTTTTACGATGCCCTTTCCCCTTATGGAAACTGGGTAAATCACCCGACTTACGGTGAAGTTTGGTATCCACGCAATGTACCGCAGGATTGGCGGCCCTACACAGACGGTTACTGGGCGTATACCGATGATTATGGGTGGCTCTGGGTTGCCAACGAACCCTGGGGCTGGGCACCTTTTCATTATGGACGCTGGGCATGGGATAACTGGTACGGCTGGCTTTGGGTGCCGGGAAAAACCTGGGCACCGGCCTGGGTCTTCTGGCGCTCGGGCGGCGGTTATGCAGCGTGGTCACCGATGCCGCCGAATGTTGTTTGGCAGCCCGGTGTCGGTCTGAACATCAGTTATTTTAACTATGACCGAGATTTAAGCTGGGATTCCTGGATTGTAGTCCGTGACTATGAACTTCCACATCGTAGAATTAAAGAACATATATTTCCATCGCGCCAAAATCGAGAAATTATTAATAGAACCAATCACACCCAAAACATAACCCTGATTAATAACACCATCGTAAATCAGGGCATACCAGTTAAACAGATTGAAGCTATCACTCGGCAGCCCATTACCCCGGTAAGACCTAAAGTACATGACAGAATGGACGTAAACTCAGCCAGACATAATGAGGGGCAACCAGACATCATCCGCTTGCCAATGACCGCGCCTTCCTCCACCGAAATCAATCAAAACGAGGAACTGGCCAGACGTCTGGACGGTAAAAGAGCGGATGGAACTCGTGCAGAACAGCCTGCAGCCGATCAAATACAACCTGATAATCACGAATCAAAGCTTCCGGGACGACTGGTAGGAATACACGCTCAACCATCCGCCACTGACCTGGATCCCAAAAAAGCTGGCTTGGCTGAACCCGCTATAAAAGCTATTCCGCAACCGAAAATACCTGTCACTCCAATGGTTGGTCTGGGTCTTGAAAGCACGCCCAGACATAAAAGAACTGACTCAGGAGCCAATCAAGAGGAACAAATACCTGATCAACGGTCTAGTCAGCAATCCCCAGCTAATATAACTCAGCCTGTTCAAGTTCAACCGCTATCGGAAAAACTGCCTGCCTCTGCGCCATTAACAGATCCACAAACCATTTCACCTAGCGCCGCTGTGCAACCTAAACAGCAACTCATAGAGTCGGTTCGGCCCCTTGAAGTGCCTGTAGATGCGCCTCAAATGCAACCACAACAACCGGAAAATTTACAGGGACAACAAACCAACCCTCATACCAAACAAGGTGCCCAGCAACTTCAAGTACAAGAAGCAGCCTCTCAACAAATGGAAGTTCAACAGCAACAGGCCGAACGTTCCCAACAAGACGCCCAGCAGCTGCAAGCACAGGAAGCAACCCGGCAGCAGGAAACGCAAACTCGTCAACAAATAGAACTTCAGCAGCAACAGGCCGAACGCGCCAGACAAGACGCCCAGCAATTACAAGTACAGGAAGCAACCCGTCAGCAGGAAATGCAAACTCGTCAACAAATAGAACGTCAACAGCAACAGGCCGAACGCGCCAGACAAGACGCCCAGCAACTACAAGTACAGGAAGCAACCCGGCAGCAGGAAACGCAAACTCGTCAACAAATAGAACTTCAGCAG
>CAIKYI010000021.1 GCA_903831545.1 uncultured Methylobacter sp.
GATCTACTTTTATTTTGTTTTCCCGGATGTAATAGCCATAAAATCGACGCAAACTCGACAGGATACGCGCTGATGACCTGTTACCAATTCCGTCTCTATAGCGACTGGCAAGAAAGCTTGATAGCTGCCCGCCATCAACTTCCAGAATTGGATTGTCTTTAAGCCATTTGGCAAAAATCCTTAAATCACTGCCGTAGGCAGAAAGCGTATTTTCGCTCAAACCCTGCTCCACCCAGACAGCATCAAGAAATTGATCTATTAAAACAGTTGCATTCATTTTTTATGATTAGCTTCAAATTCCAACAACTTGCGTTTTATTGCCATCAAATCACCTTCAGTTTGGCCGCAATAACCACCCATACCTGAAACAGAAACCACACGATGACAAGGAATAAATAAAGCATAAGGATTGTCTCTACAAGCATTGCCAACCGCCCTCGCTGAGGAACCTATCTTTTTAGCCAATGCTGAATAAGTTATGGTTTCACCAAAGGGGATCTGGCAAAGCGCTGCCCAGACCTGATTTCTATAGGTACTCCCCTGCATTAACAATTTGATAGTTATGATTTCCTCAGGCACCTGCCAATAACGATTCAAGACGTTGCCATCTGGCAGATTTACACCAACACCTGACACCCAATCTGTTTGAACAATTACACCATTCCGACTATGCAACTCAAGTTGACCGACTGGAGTCTGGAACCTAACAAGGTCAACATTCCCCAATATATTTTCCATCCACTTAATTGCAAAGGGCATAAAACAACTCCTGAATCATTTTTCTTGTTATCCAAAAGAAGCCAATCAGATTATTTGCCATAAAAAAAGGCAGCTCAAAAGCTGCCTTTTATATACCGTAATAACCAGCTTGATTAAAGTTTTTCTTTAATACGAGCCGCTTTACCAGTCAGGTCACGCAAGTAATACAATTTTGCACGACGCACGTCACCACGACGTTTGACACTTATTTCACTTATAATAGGGCTGTGAGTTTGAAAAACACGCTCAACACCCGTACCATGAGAAATTTTTCTTACTGTGAAAGCTGAGTTTAAACCGCGATTACGTTTTGCAATCACAATACCTTCAAAAGCCTGAATTCTCTCACGCTCGCCTTCTTTTACCTTAACCTGTACAACAACTGTGTCACCCGGACCAAAGTCAGGAATTTGTTTCAGCTGTTCTGCTTCCAATTCATCAATAATATTGCTCATTACCACACCTTAATTTAAACCAACTCCACAATAAATTCTTTAAGCAAATTTTCCTGCTCAGCACTCAAATTCTTTCTTTTCAATAAATCCGGTCGTCTCTGCCACGTTCGACCTAAAGCCTGCTTCATCCGCCAGCGCTCTATATCCTTATGATTGCCACCCATCAAAACCTCAGGCACCAACCGTTCCGCAATTTGCTCAGGCCTAGTGTAGTGAGGACAATCAAGTAAACCATCGCTATGGGAATCCTGCTGAGCAGAATCTTCATCACCAAGAACACCCGGCAATAAACGTGTTACTGCATCAATAACCACTAAAGCTGCAAGCTCTCCACCACTGATAACATAGTCACCGATAGACCACTCATCATCACAGTCCAATTCCACGAAGCGCTCATCAATACCTTCGTAACGCCCCGCAATCAAAATTATGTGCGATGTCTTTGAAGCATCTGCCA
This sequence comes from uncultured Methylobacter sp., assembly GCA_903831545.1. Taxonomy (GTDB): domain Bacteria; phylum Pseudomonadota; class Gammaproteobacteria; order Methylococcales; family Methylomonadaceae; genus Methylobacter_A. The sequence continues at coordinate 1,672 of CAIKYI010000021.1, forward strand.
ACAAAGCCTGGGTAACAGGCTTACCCTGAGGACTCAAATAAACCACTTTGGTTGACTCTGTACCTTCCTGTTTTGCCGCAATAACAGCATCATGCAATGGCTGATACTTCATCACCATACCAGGTCCGCCACCATAGGGACGATCGTCAACCGTCCTGTGCCTGTCACTTGTATAATCCCGGGGATTCCACAGCGACAAACCGACTATATTGCGTTCAATCGCCCTGCCAGTCACACCATATGCTGCAGCTGCAGCCACCATTTCTGGAAATAAGGTTACAACGCCAAAACGCATGCTACTAATTAAAACTCAGGATCCCAGTCGACAATAATTTTACCGACATCCAAGTCAACGCTGATTATCGTTTGGCCCTGTAAAAACGGAATTACCCGCTCTCGGTCTCCCTGAACAATCAACACATCGTTAGCGCCTGTCTCCAGCAGACTATCAACAACACCCATCTCGATATTATCAATAGTTTCAACTTTCAAGCCGATCAAGTCAGACCAGTAATATTCACCTTTAGCCGCCTTGGGCAATTGCTGCGGAAGAATAAAAATATCCCACCCCATAAGGCTCTCAGCTTGATCCCTATCATTAATACCAGCTAGCTGAGCGACTATCGTCTTACCCTGCAACTGACC
>CAIKYI010000022.1 GCA_903831545.1 uncultured Methylobacter sp.
CGGTTTACCAAATAAATATCCCTGGATGGTAGGGCAATTGTGAAGTTCCAAAAATGCACGTTGCGCTTCTGTTTCAACACCTTCGGCAATGATATCGATGTTAAAATTTTCGGCCATGGCAATGATGGTCTGGACAATGATGGCGTCATCCGGGTCGCTAATGATATCGCGCACAAAACTTTGATCTATCTTGATTTGATCAAAAGGCAATTTTTTTAAATTTGATAACGAAGAATAGCCGGTACCGAAGTCGTCCATAGAAAAATGCACACCAATTTCTCTAAGTGCTGTCATCTTAAGAATTGTGTCGTCAATGTCATTAAGTACCAAGGTTTCAGTCAACTCCAGCTTAAGTTTTTCTGGTTTGATGCCATTGCGATCTATCGCCTGAGTTATTTGACCTACAAAATCAGTCTGATGAAACTGACGCGCACTCATGTTGACGGCAAGCTGTAAATGCTGCGTATGGGCGTTGATTTCCCATTTCTTAATTTGGGCGCAAGCTGTTTCTAACACCCATTTTCCAATCAGCAATATTAGGCCAGTTTCCTCGGCAAGTGGGATAAAATCCAAAGGGAATACCACATCCCGCAGTGGATGCCGCCAACGGATAAGCACTTCTGCACCGATAATCTGTCCGTTATGGCAAACTTGGGGTTGGTAATACAACATAAACTGATTTTCAGCCAATGCTTGCTGTAATTGTTTTTCCAGCAGTACGCGATTCTCGATGTTGGTCTGCATTTGCAAATCAAAGAATCGCTGTACATTCCGTCCCGATGCTTTGGCTTGATACATTGCAATATCTGCCTGTTTTAATATCTCATCAATATTTTGTTTGTGTCGGTTGAACAAGGTTATGCCAATGCTTGTGGTAATTTGGTAATTATGGGTAATTAGTTGGTAGGGTTGGCTTAGTGCATCCAGAATTTTATTGCTGATTAGCTCAACTTGTGCAGCTGCTTCATTGGAGCATGCGCACAAATTTTCCAGCACCACAAAAAATTCATCGCCACCTAAACGGGAAACCGTGTCTATTTCACGAACACTGTTTAACAAGCGCGCCGCAACTTGCTGCAACATTAAGTCACCCATGTTATGACCTAAAGTGTCATTAAGGTTCTTAAAATTATCCAGGTCAATAAACAGCAAAGCGCCATGCAGATCATTACGTAAGGTTGAAGACAATGCCAATTTTAACCGGTCTTGAAGCAATTCCCGATTAGGCAGTTCGGTCAGTGGATCGTAGAATGCCAGATGCTTGATTTTATTGGCTGCCAGTTGGGACTCTGTAATGTCTGTTAAGGTACTAACGTAATTTGTGATATTGTTGTTTTCGTCTTTAACTGCCGTAATAATGATATGCTCTAAAAAGGCATCCCCATTCTTGCGCAGGTTCCAGATCTCGCCTTCCCATGAACCCGAATTTTTGATGCACTCCCACATAGAAATATAAAAGCCGGCATTGTGCCGATCAGATTTAAACATACGGGGATTTTTACCTACAACATCCTTGTTCGAGTAACCGGAGATATTGGAAAAGGCTTTGTTAACCTTTAAAATGTTTGCGTTTGCATCAGTGACCAAAATACCTGCCTGCCCTTCAAAAGCGGTGGCAGCAATGCGCAGATTAGACTCACTACGCACGTAATTTGTAATTTGTAATTTAAGTGGACGGAATGCAAATAAATAGATGGCAGGCGAGACCAATATTGAAAGCAATGTCGCGTCCAACAGGGATTCTTGCCATTTTAATAGCGGAGGCATCATATCAATCAACAACATTACCAGTGTTTCACTGATAAAAATTGAAATCATTAAGGTCAGCAGCAAAAACTTTAAAGAATTAGAGTTGTTCATTAACACTAATGTTGACTCTTTTTCATCAAGGTAAAATGTCGGATTGGTTTAACGGAAGAAGGGAAATTAGTTGGGATCACAAAATTATGGATAACGTTGTGTAGCTGCCTTTTTTAAAACTTGCCCTAGAAAAAAAATTCATTATTTTACTATCTAAACTAAAAAAATATACATTGTATTGGTTATGTATATTATTGGCAATGTTTGACAACCACTTTAGACCTTCGCAGTCTTAAATTGCTGGCGTCATGGAAACAACGGTAGCAAGCTATAATGAATTCTAAATTTCTGGCGCCTATACAGCGCGCGGGTTCTACAGAGTGTATGAGAATCGACTTTTCTCTGAATACTTCAAATAGGGGCAAAGAAAAATAGATTTTCAAATATTGAATTTATTGCAGGCATAAAAAAGCCGGTGTAGTTTCCTACACCGGCTCTGTCCGACTCATTTTATTAAGTAGTGGACTACTGCACAAATCTAAATTGCAGTATTAATTGTAATTTCATTTATTATTATTATTTCCAGAAAGTGTAATACCCCCTCTCTACACCTTTTGGGTTTTTGCTTTCCTCTGTTTCACCTTTTACTCACATGACAAGTGCCACCTGAGGCATAATTATTATTTTTGATCCTCAGTCTGTCTCTCTCCTGTCAGGGAGTGCTGGGCATTCTATAGAAGTAAATATTCGTTGTCCAGATAAAACTGCGACAATTTGTCGCACGTTACCCCGATTCTGTTTTTATTTGGAATTCTAAGTTTGTTTACGGCGATAATTATCAGATTACTCCTATCTTACTGCATAGGGTCGAGTAGATCGCTTTCTTTAATAAAGCCTGCTCTACCCATCTACTGATACTTTTTTTATACGCCTCACCGCACAAGGTTGCTATGTGATCGCATACAGTTCGCAGTCCATCATCTGGATTCCAGCACCCCCTGCCGGAATGACGTCGATTTATACTTGTGTAGATATCTATGGCTCATAAGGCAGGTTATTAGCGATGGTATAAGCCAAAGCCAGCTGACTCAGCCGGATGCTCAGTAGCTGTCTTATTTGCTCAAGGTCTTTTCCATACCGATCAAAAAATCCAATGGCGCGTGCTTTAAGTTGTTCGTCTGTCAGTGTTTTTCCATTACGCATACAGGATGTCAATTAAAGGTTAAATAATATGGCAGGTATGATCATATTGAGTCATTGCCATAAATTCCCGCTCGGCCGCTGTCCAGTCATCCAATTCATGGCCGGGCTCGAAACCTCGATTTTCGGCTCTATAAAAAGCGATTTCAGCAATTTTCGTGTAACAGTCAGGCAAATTTATGGGGGTTAATAAACTTTTTGTAGTTAAGTTTACTTCTTCAACAGTTATGCTCATTACTCACCTCACAACGTTTTCAGCAGTTCGAATAAACAACCGATTTTTGCCTATGTTTTGACTATTCATAGCCGGCAAAATCTTGCGTGTTTTCCTCACAAACAAGATTTTTTAACGCCGCTATGCGCTCTTCCAGCGGCGGATGACTCATGAATAACTATTCTGCGCTACCGCCGTTAATGCCAAAAGCAGCCAGCTGTCCGGGCAAATCCTGTGGCTCATATTCCCGTTGCAAGGCTTGATCATTTTTCCGCGTCCGGCCAAGGAGGCGCCGCCTGCATCGGCTTTAAATTCACGATAGCGAGAGAACCACATCACCAACAGCGTGGCCAAAATGCCCAGGGCC
>CAIKYI010000023.1 GCA_903831545.1 uncultured Methylobacter sp.
TCTGTTTGAACAACATAACATTAACGCCGTGATTTGCGATCCGTCTGAACTCGCATTTCATCACCAGGCGCTATGGCATGGTAATCGGCGCATTGATCTTGTTTATAACCGGCTGACTGATTTTGGCTTGGAAGCAATGGCTCATCAGTCTTTACTTGAAGCTTATTTGACAGAGTCAGTTGTTGTTACGCCCCACCCACGAGCCCATGCACTGTATGCCGACAAAAGAAATCTTACGCTATTGACTGATGCTGCCGCACTGATTGATATTGGCGTAGATGAAAAAACAAGAGCTACTTTGCTTGCAGGTATCGCCCATACCTTTACGGTAAAACCCAACGAAGCCGCAAACCTGTGGGAAGACCGTAAACAACTGTTTTTCAAGCCTGCTAAAGGTTATGGTAGCAAAGCCGCTTATCGTGGCGACAAATTAACCCGTCGTGTTTTTGGCGAAATTTTGCAGGGAGACTACGTTGCGCAAAGCTTGGTGCAGCCTAGTGTGCGACAAGTGTCAGTTGAAAATAAAAGCGTCGATCTCAAGCTCGATTTGCGTCATTACGTCTATAACAGACAGACTCAATTGCTAAGTGCCCGCTTATATCAGGGACAAACCACAAATTTTCGCACTCCCGGTGGCGGCTTTGCCCGGGTTGTTGTTGTTTAGGAATGCACTCCAAATAAGTTGAACTTCTGTAGTGGGCGAATTCATTCGCCCTGGGCAGATAAATCCGCCCCTACAATGGTATTTGCTTGTTATAATGCTGACCAGTTTTGTAACAGCATTAATTCTGATCGAGAGACTTCATGATTCAAGGTAGTATCGTAGCGTTAGTAACACCGATGGATGAACGCGGTGCGGTGGATAACGAAAGCTTAAAAAGATTGGTGGAATTTCATATCGCCCAAGGAACGGATGCGCTGGTTGCAGTGGGCACCACTGGCGAGTCGGCAACGTTGGATGAACTTGAACACTGCGGTGTCATCAAGTCTGTTGTTGAGTTTGTCGCCGGCAGGATACCGGTTATTGCGGGAACAGGATCCAATTCTACGACTGAAGCGATTACCCTGACGCGTCTTGCCAAAGAAGTGGGTGCCGATGCCTGTTTGATTGTTACGCCTTACTACAACAAACCCACCCAGGAAGGTCTGTATCTGCATCATAAAGCGATTGCCGAGGCGGTGGATATTCCTCAGATTTTGTACAATGTTCCCGGGCGTACCGCTTGCGATATGCTGCCGGCAACAGTGGGTCGCTTGTCGCCCATTAAAAATATCATCGGGGTTAAAGAGGCTACAGCTGATTTGTCCCGCGTTAAACAAATTCGCGATTTAACCGGTGACGACTTTGCAATTTATACCGGCGATGATGCCACCAGTCGAGAGTTCTGTCTGCTTGGCGGTAATGGCAGTATCACGGTAACAGGTAATGTGGCTCCCAAACTGGTTCATCAAATGATTATGGCGGCAATCGCCGGTGACAGGGAAACGGCGCTGGCGATTGATAACAAACTAGCCGGTTTACACCAAAAACTGTTTGTTGAATCTAACCCGATTCCGGTTAAATGGGCGGTTGCTGAAATGGGTTTAATGGCCAAGGGCATTCGTTTACCTTTAACCTGGCTGACTGAAGCCTATTTTGAAGCGGTTCGTGAAGCAATGCGTCAGGCAGAAATTATTGTATGAATATCAAAATAAAGTTACTTCTCATCGTTGCCGTAGTATTTAATCTAACGGCATGCAGCACCATAAAATCCTATTTTCCTGATAAAGAAAAAGATTATCAGTTTACAACCGAAATCCCGCCTTTGATTTTGCCACCTGATCTTGCCGGCGATACGTTGGTAAAAGTGCCCGCAGCAGCAGTTGCTCCGGTTGCGCCAGTAAACGAAGAAGCTTCTGAGATACTACAAACCTCACGCCCAGTTGAGCCCGAACCCGAACCGTTGGTCGACCGGAAATTAATTAAGGTTGAACTGGTTGACGCCGAGCAGGCAACCAAACGCTTGCGTATTGGAGCAAATCAAGTAATGGCTTGGCGTATGGTTGGCAAGGCCTTAAGCCGAAAGACGCTTGAAGTGACTGATCGCGATCAGGAAAAAGGGTTGTTTCATGTTCGTTATGATCCGAATAAACAGCCCTTTGAAGACGAGTCTTTTTTGGATGAGATAAATTTTCTGTTTAAAGGCTTTGTTAGTGACGAACAGCAATATATCCTCAAATTGGTAGAAACCAACGCCCAGACCGAGGTCATTATTATGGATAAAGATGAAAAGCCAGTCGCTGATGCGACGAGCTTAAGTTTATTAACCTTATTAAATGACACCATAAAAGCTGACTTATCATCTAAAAAATAGACAAGGTAAAAGGTTCAAGGTAATTGTTAATAGACCATCTCCTTGAACCTAGCACCTTCAACCTTGAACCTTGCACCCAATCTCGTACATGTTAAAAATTTCCGGCTGTTCCGCGCTATCCGATTTCCGTATCAATAAACTTCTTGCCGAGCTTCAGTGTATAGAACCTGACCTTAAAGCCCTGTCGGCGCAGTTTATTCATTTTGTCGATCTTGAAACTGATTTGAGTGAAAGTCAGGCCAATATTTTGCAGCAATTGCTGGCTTACGGCAGTACTCAAAGTACCGGCGTTGTTTCAGGGCAGCGATTGCTGGTTGTGCCACGTTCGGGCACGATTTCACCCTGGTCCAGCAAGGCGACCGAAATAGCCCGGCGCTGCGGACTGGTCGAAGTTAATCGTATTGAGCGGGGTATTGAATACACCCTGGAAACCGGAAACCCCTTAGCAGCACCGGCAAAAGCATTGCTGCATGACCGAATGACGCAATCTGTTTTGGACGCTGACAGTGAGCCGGAATTATTTGCTCATCATCAACCCAAATCTTTATTAACCGTTGCGATTTTAGAGCAGGGTCCTGAGGCGCTGGTTAACGCCAACATGGAACTGGGTCTTGCTTTGTCGGAAGATGAAATTGCCTATTTAACAGACAGCTTTCTAGCCTTGAACAGAAATCCGACCGATGTTGAATTGATGATGTTTGCGCAGGCCAATTCCGAGCATTGTCGTCACAAGATTTTTAATGCCGACTGGACCATTGATGGCGTAGAGCAGGCAAAATCCCTGTTCAGCATGATTCGTAATACGGCACAGCAAAGTCCGGACGGGATTTTATCTGCTTACAGTGATAACGCCTCGGTCATGGTTGGTTCCAGTGCCAAGGTTTTTATACGCAATCCCCAAACCGGCGAATATGCTTATGTCGAAGAAGACGCGCATTTGCTGATGAAAGTTGAAACCCATAACCACCCGACTGCAATTTCGCCTTATCCAGGAGCCGCAACCGGTTCCGGCGGTGAAATTCGCGATGAAGGTGCTACCGGCCGCGGATCTTCGCCCAAAGCCGGCTTGACTGGTTTTTCTGTGTCGCATTTAAAAATCCCCGGTTACCCGCAACCTTGGGAAATCGACAATGGCAAACCGGAACGTATCGCTTCCGCGTTAACGATCATGCTCGAAGGGCCGCTAGGTGGCGCAGCATTTAATAACGAGTTTGGCCGACCCAATCTGGCCGGCTATTTTCGTAGCTTTGAGCAGGCGGTTCCAGGCACTCAACATGAGTTTCGCGGGTATCATAAACCCATTATGATTGCTGGCGGCCTGGGTAATATCCGGCCTATGCTGGTTAATAAACAGCCGATTCCTCCAGGATCGTTAATTATCATTTTGGGGGGTCCGGCCATGCTGATTGGTCTGGGCGGCAGTGCAGCTTCCTCGCAGGCTTCCGGCGAAGGTTCTGAAGATCTGGATTTTGCCTCGGTGCAACGCGAAAACCCGGAAATGGAACGTCGCTGTCAGGAAGTGATCAATCACTGCAATGCGTTGGGGCATGATACGCCAATTGTTTCAATTCATGATATTGGCGCGGGTGGCTTATCTAACGCCGTTCCTGAAATAATTCACGATTGCGAGCGCGGCGGACGTTTTGAATTGCGCAAGGTGCACAATGCCGATATGGGCATGTCGCCGATGCAAATCTGGTGCAATGAAGCGCAAGAACGTTATGTGATTGCGATTAAACCCGAAGCACTTGATTTGTTTACCCGTTTTTGCGAGCGCGAGCATTGTCTGTTTGCGGTGATTGGCGAGGCAACTGAAGAGCAACATCTATCCTTGAATGATGAATTGCTTAACGACAAGCCGGTTGATATTCCGATGTCGGTGTTATTTGGCAAGTCACCTAAAATGCACCGGAAAGTTGAGCATGTTGCGGCCAAAACCAAAGCACTAGATTTGAGAAGAATTACGCTGAACGAGACAGTTAAGCGTGTTTTGTCATTTCCGGCAGTCGCTGATAAAAGCTTTTTGATACATATTGGCGACCGTTCCGTAACTGGTCTGGTTGCGCGGGATCAAATGGTTGGTCCCTGGCAAGTACCGGTAGCGGATGTCGCGGTCACTGCAGTCGGTTTTTACGCGGCAGCAGGTGAGGCCATGGCCATGGGCGAACGTTCGCCGATCGCAGTGATTGACGCCCCCGCTTCTGGTCGCATGGCGATAGGCGAGGCAATTACCAATATTGCGGCTGCCAGCATAGCGTCATTACAAAAAATCAAACTCTCCGCTAACTGGATGGCGGCAGCGGGCTATCAAGGCGAAGATGCGGCTTTATTCGATACGGTTAAAGCGGTTGGCATGGAGTTGTGTCCGGCCTTGGGCATCGCGATACCTGTGGGCAAGGATTCGCTGTCGATGAAAACCGTCTGGAAAGTTGACGGAAGGGCTCCGACGGCTCCCGATAGTGTTGTGGCATATCCTCAATCTACAGAGGAACTATCTGACGTTACACCACTAGAAGCCGGGGAGTTGGAACAAGGCAGCGAGCAGGAAAACTGTGAGCCCTTAACAACCCAGAAAACACAAATCGAAAAAACCATGACTGCGCCCTTGTCGCTGGTTATCACCGCTTTTGCTCCGGTCCTTGATATTACTAAAACCCTGACCCCTCAACTGAAGTATGTGTCCGATGAAGACAGTACTTTAATCTTGATTGATCTTGGGGCCGGGAAAAACCGCCTGGGCGGTTCTGTGCTGGCGCAAGTTTATAACCAGTTGGGCGATGAGTGTCCTGATCTGGACGAAGCCGGTTTGGTAAAAGCATTTTTCGACGCGATTCAAACGCTGAATGCCCAGGATAAATTACTAAGTTATCATGATCGTTCCGATGGCGGTTTGTTGACGACGGTTGCCGAAATGATGTTTGCCGGCAGATTGGGGGTAACCTTAACCCTTGATTGTTTGGGCGAAGATGTGTTTGCAGCGTTGTTCAATGAAGAACTGGGCGCGGTGGTGCAGGTGCGGCAGAGCGATTGCAAGGAGGTTGTGGCGTTCCTGCATGACTCAGGCTTGATTGATTGCACTTATATTATTGGCAAGGTTAAAGAAGATCAGCAGCTGATGATTCGGTATTTCGGAGAGGTTATTTATTCGGCAGGCCGCGCTAAAATTCAGGGTTACTGGTCTGAACTCAGTTATAAA
>CAIKYI010000024.1 GCA_903831545.1 uncultured Methylobacter sp.
ATCAAGGCTACGAAACCACAATTCATTTACTATCCTTATTTAATAATTCGAGCATAAGCTCAGCTGCCGATTGTTCGGCTTTTTTTCTGGAATTTCCTGAACCAACACAGGCATCTGCAACCAAAGTCGTGGTGCACTTAACTTTAAACGTTTGTTCATGGGCAAGACCGGACATGGTCAGGACAGTATAATCAGGCAGTTCCAATTTTCTGGATTGCATCAGTTCCTGCAATTGGGTTTTGGGATCTTTCTGCCAATTATCCAATGATAAAGCAGCCAGTTTTTTTGCAAATAATTCCAGAATCCACTGCTGACAGACGTCCATGCCCTGATCGTTATAGAGTGCGCCGATTATAGCTTCCACCGCATCCGACAAAATGGAGTCACGACGAAAACCGCCGCTTTTTAACTCGCCGGAACCCAGCAACAAATAATCGCCCATCTGATGGTTTCTTGCCAACTCAGCCAGTGAACCCTGATTGACCAAACTTGCTCTTAAGCGGCTTAACACCCCTTCGGAAGCGGATGGAAATAACTCATATATTTTCTGGGCGATGACAAAACCCAAAATTGAATCACCCAAAAACTCTAAACGTTCATTATTAGTGGAGCTTGCACTGCGATGTGTTAATGCCCTAGTAAAAAGTTGAGGATCATTAAAGATCAGCCCCAGCTTTTTAGACAATTCCTCAGGCTTTCTTATCACTCCTGACCAACCTCGAATGAGTCGTGAAATTCAGCCAACACGCTCAGGTTACCGGCCAATTTTACGACCGTCTCATAGTCAATATCCACTTTCAGATAAGTACCATGTTTGATGATTTTGATATCATCTTTAGTTACATCGTAAACATAATTAATATTGAATCGTTTACTGAGACTTTCCCTGATTTCAGCTTCACTTTTTGTTTGGATGTCAGGCATTTGCTTGATAGCCGTCAACGCACTGGTCACCTTGCCATGATCCAGGTAAATAGGCACGATCTTGAGTGTCAATAAAGTAAAAAAACCGATGAGACCCAAAATTAAAACGAGCGAAATCAGAGTTATACCTTGCTGATATTTAAGCGATATTTTCATTTATTTCTCCAGATTTTTTATTACAAAACCAAGTATGTTAGGGTTTATTTTAACACCGTACCAATACGGTCAAGACCGACGCCCTTATATTGCCAATCCCAACTCATCCAGATAAAAAATGCCTTCCCAACCAGGTTTTCTTCTGGAACTGTACCCCAGTAACGGCTGTCATTACTGTTATCGCGATTATCACCCATCACAAAATAACTGCCTTTAGGTAATACGTAAACACCTTCTGCGGATGGGGCACCATTTCTAATCAGAATATTGTGTTCAACACCGGTCAAATCCTCTGACAAGTGAGCATTTCCAGTCATATCTTCGCCCTGCCCCAAACCCTGATAAAGACCCAATGAAACCTGCTTGATAACCTGGCCATTGATGGTTAATTTCTTGTCGTAGTAAGCGACACGATCACCCGGAAGACCGATTACACGCTTGATATAATCGACCGAGGGATCTTTAGGATAACGAAACACCACGATATCGCCGCGTTTGGGTTCATTTAATTCAATGATTTTTTTGTTAATGACTGGCAGACGAATGCCGTAAGTAAATTTATTAACCAGAATAAAATCGCCGATCAACAAAGTCGGCATCATCGATGCTGATGGTATGCGGAAAGGTTCTGCTATGAAGGAGCGTAGCAATAACACAATCAGGACAACTGGAAAAAAAGAACGCGCATATTCAACCAGTATGGGTTCATTTTCTTCATCAAATTGGGCGCCATTGGATTTAAGTACCAATAAATAACCACCCCAAATAACACCCGTAACCAATGTGGCAACGGCAAGAAAGAAAGAGAAATCGTAATCCATGATAAATTCAGTTTAAAGGTTAAAGGACTTAAGGTTTGAGGCTTAAGGTTTTTGCCTTAAGCCTCAAACCTGATGTTTATTCTTTGTTTAGCTGCAACACGGCAAGGAACGCTTCTTGGGGAATCTCGATATTACCGACCTGTTTCATGCGTTTTTTACCGGCTTTTTGTTTTTCCAAGAGCTTTTTCTTACGACTGATATCGCCGCCATAACATTTGGCAATTACGTTTTTGCGCATCGCTTTAACGGTAGATCTTGCAATAACCTTGGAACCAATCGCCGCCTGAATCGCTACTTCGTACATTTGCCGCGGAATCAAATCTTTCATCTTTTCAACAAGATCCCTGCCCCGATTGTTACTCAGATCACGATGCACAATGATTGACAAAGCATCTACTTTTTCAGCATTTATCAACACATCCAATTTAACCAGTTCGGCTGTCTGAAAACGTAAAAATTCGTAATCAAAGGACGCAAAACCGCGACTTACTGATTTCAAACGATCAAAGAAATCCAGTACCACTTCACTCATCGGCATTTCATAATGCAATGACACTTGCCGACCCACATATTGCATGTCTTTCTGCACGCCACGCTTTTCTATGCACAAGGTAATCACACCGCCCAGATAAGCCTGCGGAACCAGAATATTGGCTCGGATAATAGGTTCCCTGATTTCTTTGATGGTACCCATATCCGGAAGTTTAGCCGGATTATCGATCATCAAAATTTCGTCATTATGGGTAATGACTTCGTAAATAACGGTAGGCGCGGTCGTGATCAGGTCGACATCATATTCTCTTTCCAATCGCTCCTGCACAATCTCCATGTGCAGCATACCCAGAAATCCACAACGAAAACCAAAGCCCAGTGCCTGCGACGTTTCCGGCTCAAAATACAAGGACGCATCATTCAGGTTTAACTTGTTAAGTGCTTCGCGCAGGTCCTCATAATGATCGGAACTGACCGGATATAAACCGGCAAATACCCGCGCCTGAACCTTTTGAAAACCGGTGAGAGGTTCGGCAGCCGGTTTATCCGTCCAGGTGATGGTGTCACCAACCGGCGCACCAAAAATATCCTTGATGCCGGCCACGACATAACCTACTTCTCCGGTATTTAAAAGTTCTCTATCCAGGCGTTTAGGTGTAAAAACCCCGACTTTTTCAGCAATAAACGACTTGCCGGTGGACATGATGGTAATCTTTTGTTTTCTACGGATGCTGCCATGCACAATTCTGACCAGCGATACCACGCCCAGATAACTGTCAAACCAGGAATCAATAATCAACGCCTGTAGGGGGCCGTCTATATCGCCTTGAGGCGGCGGGATTTTAAGTACCAGTTGCTCCAGCACATCCTGAACGCCCAAGCCGGTTTTGGCGCTGATCATTAGCGCCTCGTCAGCAGGAATACCAATGACTTCTTCAATTTCAGCCAGCACCCGCTCAGGTTCTGCCGAAGGCAAATCAATTTTATTCAGTACCGGCACCACTTCCAGGCCTTGCTCTATTGCCGTGTAGCAATTGGCAACGCTCTGCGCTTCAACACCCTGCGCGGCATCAACGACCAGCAACGCACCTTCGCAAGCCGCTAAGGATCGGGAAACCTCGTAGGAAAAATCAACATGACCCGGCGTATCGATGAAATTTAGCTGATAGGTCTCGCCATCTTGTGCCTTAAAGTCCAGCGTGACACTTTGTGCCTTGATTGTGATGCCGCGTTCTTTCTCAATATCCATAGAGTCAAGCACTTGGGCGGACATTTCCCTGGCGCTTAAGCCCCCACATATCTGAATAAAACGATCAGCTAGCGTCG
>CAIKYI010000025.1 GCA_903831545.1 uncultured Methylobacter sp.
AGTAAATGATTGAATAAAAGTCTAGGATTATATACTGTCTCCTATGTTAGGGACAGTTAAAAAGACGCTTTCATCCGCCTGGCAAAAAAAGCATTAGCTATAAGCCAGGATATCCGATCAGCAATATTTGAATCTATAACGTTAGTGCCCAGACCGGTCTAAACTATTTTTCAGGCTAAAGCCAGCAAACCTTTTTTCTCTAAAAAGGGAGAAGTAGAAAATTTGAAATCTAATTTTACTCACCTGTTTAGCGTACAGGCCTGAAGACATTAGATTATAAAATAAATCCCACGGCCAGCAGCCAGGCCGAAACAACTTCAACTTATTCGATTTCTTCATTAAAGAACAACCATCTAAGTATTTGTACTTATTGTCTGGAGATGTACTTATCTTTATCCTGTGTAAGGAATGAAAAAATATACCTCAAGCATTTTGTCCGGGTTATTTAGCTATCGTTCCTTAATGATGTCTGCATACAATCACTCTAACTGATTGTTACTTAACTGATCCCATAAAGCCGACCCGTAAAACATTGTTTCAATCTGGCAATTGAGCTTGGATAAGGCAGACGAAATAACGCTCACCGATCGCCTCACCTATGTAAAAGGCTCAAGCCATGTTAGCCAATAAAATAATGATCGTTGAAAATCAGGACGAAGAGGCTATTTCGATAGAACTCAGTCATAAGCTTAAAGAGTTCGGCTACAACGTAATTGCAACTGCTTTTTCTGGCGAACAAGCCATTACTCTTGCAGCCCAGCATATCCCCCATCTTTTGATAATCGACATTGTCCTTAATGGCCACATGGACGGAATCAAGACTGCACGAAAAATTACGGAATCCCTGCATATCCCGATTATTTTTATCAGCGCTTACATAGACACGCCTACCTTGGAACGAGTCAAAGCTTTGGGAGCCTATGGCTATTTACTCAAGCCTTTTCGGCCGGACGAGCTCTGCGCCTCCATCGAAGTTGCACTCTCCAAACATGCCTTGGAACAGCAACTAAAAGAAAGCGAACAATGGTTTGCAAAGACCTTACATTGCATCAGCGATGCCGTAATTGCTACAGACCCCCAAGGTAAAATCCGCTTTATAAATCCGGTAGCCGAGAAAGTGACGGGGGTTCCACTGGAACTGGCGAAAGGAAAAGCCATCGATGAAATCATGACCCTGTTAACTGAGTCGAATCGCACTGCCATTGAAAATTCGGCTCAGAAGGCTCTGAAAAGTGGCGCCGTTACGCAACTTAACTGCCCAACATTAATGGTGAATAAGTCCGGACAAGAACTGCCCATTGATGACGGTGCCGCACCTATACTCAATGATAACGGCGAGTTATTAGGCGCAGTCATGATATTTCGTGACATTACCGAGCGGCGTAAAATAGAAAACTCGCTTCAGGAAAGCGAACAACGCTTTCACAGTGCTTTCGATCTTGCGGCAATAGGTATGGCATTGGTCTCGGTAAATAACCGATTCTTGCTCGTTAACAATTCACTGTGCACTTTATTTGGTTATTCCCAGGAAGAGTTATTGATAGCCAACCTGCAAATGCTGACCCATAACGACGACCATGATAAAGTGTTAAGCCATCACCTGCGTCAATTGCTAAGCAACGAACTCCTGTCTTTTCAAATTGAACAAAAGTGTTTCCACAAAATCATTGGCAAAGTGGTTTGGGTTCTCCTCAGCGCTTCTTTAGTCAGGACAGCCACGGGCGAACCGCAGTATTTCATAATTCAGATCCAGGACATCAGCGATCGCAAGGCCGCCGAGCAACAATTAGTCTATATCGCCAATCACGACCCCTTAACCGGCCTCCTTAACCGGCTGCAATTCCATGACCGTTTTACCCAGACATTGTCTGCTGTCCAGCGTCATGACGCTAAATTAGCCTTGATGTTTCTCGATCTGGATCGTTTCAAATTAATCAACGACACCTTGGGCCACAGAATTGGCGACTTGTTGTTACAAGCCGTCAGTGAACGGCTAAAAAGATCGATTCGTACCAATGATATCCTGGCACGCCTGGGTGGCGATGAATTCATCATTCTCCTGACAGATATCTGCCGGATTGAAGATGTAGCGCGAATCGCACAAAATACTATCGATATGCTTTCCAAACCTTTTTCACTGGAAGGCAATGATATTGTGGTGACCTCCAGCATCGGAATCAGTGTCTACCCGGACGACGGCGAAAACAGTCACGTTCTGTTAACAAATGCCGACACCGCAATGTATAGAGCTAAGGAACGCGGCAAAAACAACTATCAATTTTATACGCTGGAAATGACCACAAGATCACTTGAGCGCATGACCGTCGAAAGAGATTTACGCCAGGCATTAACGCATCACGAACTGAGATTGCACTATCAGCCCCAGATAAACGCTGCCACCAGCCATTCAGTTTGTGTCGAAGCGCTGCTCCGCTGGCAACATCCTAATTGGGGTCTTGTTTATCCGGACCGGTTTATTGCTATTGCAGAAGAAACAGGATTAATCATCCCGATTGGCGCCTGGGTGATTCGCACCGCTTGCATGCAGGCCAAAGAGTGGCAAGAACACGATGGCCCCTTTACCCGGGTTGCGGTAAATTTGTCTCCGCGACAATTCATTGAAAATGACTTGTTTCAAAGCATTAAGAATATACTCACCGAAACCGGTCTCAAACCTGGCTCACTGGAACTGGAAATCGCCGAAGCCGCCATTATGCATGACCCGGACAGGGCAAGCTTTGTTTTACAACAATTGCATGATCTTGGCGTAAAGCTGAGTATTGATGATTTCGGCAAAGGTTTTTCCAGCTTGGCCTATCTGCGACAATTTCCGGTACACAGCGTTAAAATCGACCGCACTTTTGTTCTTAACATCCCTGGCGATGAAAGCAGTATGGCACTGGTACGGGCGATTATAGCCCTTGCGCACGAACTTAAGCTTAAAGTGACCGCTGAAGGCGTAGAAACTGAAGAGCAAGCGGCATTTTTAAAACTGCATTGTTGCGATGAACTCCAGGGCTATTTATATAGCCATCCAGTTAGTGCTGACTCACTGGAAAATGACACCCTCCAGGAACATATCGTTTAAGATATTACTGTAAATTGTCTCCCAAAGTCCCGGTAGCTATAAACACCGTGCCCGGAGCCGGTTCATGTATAATTCCGCGCCATGAATATTATCAAAAAACTTGCATCGCAAACCGCAGTCTACGGCATTAGCAGTATTTTTGGCCGATTCCTCAACTATTTGTTGGTACCCCTGTATACCTATTATTTTACGGCTGCGGAATATGGGGTAGTGTCGGAGTTTTACGCCTATGCCGGTTTTTTTTCGGTGCTGTTACTGTTTGGCTTTGAAACCGGCTATTTTCGGTTTCGCGACAAAGAGCATCCAGGTCGTGACCTTGCCTATTCGACAGCACTGCTATTTGTAGTACTGATTAATCTGGTTTTTTTCGGCTTAATCTTACTGATTAATTCTCACCTTTCAGCCGCGTTAAATTATGCCAAGCACCCTGAATATGTGCTGTGCTTTAGTCTGATTCTAATTCTGGATGCTGTTGCCGCAATCCCGTTTGCCCGACTTCGCGCCGAAAACCAGGCGTTTCGCTTCGCCGGCATCAAGGTCATTGAGATAGGCATTACCATACTGCTTAGCCTGTTCTTTATCATCTATTGCCCCAAGGCTTACGCAAAAGCACCTGACTCCTGGGTGGCGCTGGTTTACAACCCGGCAATTGGCATCGCTTACATTTTTATCGCCAATTTAATGGCCAGCTGCTTTAAATTTTTGCTGCTCGCGCCACAACTGGCAGGACTTGCCTGGGGATTTGACCGGGAATTATTCGGCCGCATGATACGTTATTCGTTACCTATGGTGGTAATCGGTTTTGCAGGCATTATCAACGAAATGCTCGACCGGGCCCTGCTAAAGCACTTATTGCCGTATGACTTGCAGACCAACATGAAAATGTTGGGGATTTATAGCGCCTGTTACAAACTTTCGATTTTAATGTCCCTGTTTATTCAGGCCTTCCGTTTTGCCGCCGAGCCGTTTTTCTTTGCTTATGCAGGCAACAGCGACGCGCGCAAGATTTACGCAGTGGTGCTCAAGTTTTTTGTTATTTTCTGCGTTTTCATTTTCTTGCTGGTGACTTTATTTTTAGACTTCTTTAAATACTTTGTCGGCGAGGAATTTCGTGCCGGCCTTGAAGTCGTCCCGATTTTGCTGCTGGCCAATCTTTGCCTGGGCATTTATGTTAATCTATCGATCTGGTATAGATTAACCGACCGAACTTTACTGGGCGCCATGGTATCCCTGGGGGGAGCAGCGCTTACTATCGGCCTCAATATCTGGTTGATTCCGATGCTCGGCTATGTTGGCTCTGCCTGGGCAACTCTGGTGTGTTACGCGAGCATGGCTATCGTTTCCTATTTACTGGGTAGAAAATATTATCCGGTGGATTACGATGTAAAACGCGTAATCGGTTATATTGGACTGGGACTGGGCTTATATTTTGCGCACGAACACTTATTGCTGTCGCTAAACTGGCAACCGTGGCTATTATCCGGCACTTTAATGCTGCTTTATCTGCTGATTACCCTACTCTCTGAAGGTCGCCAAAATTTAAAAGCGTAACCCGGACGCCGAGCAATCTCTTTATTTAAGCCACCGAACTGTAACTTATGCCAAATACTCTGGAATTCAAAGCCCGCTTTATCGGCGGACTCATTTTGCTCTTGCTGGGTGGTTGGGTTTTACACAGCTACATTCCCTTACTGGCTTGGGCCGTAGTACTTGCCATCACTACCTGGCCTGTTTATAAGCGACTTATTACCAGTAAGGAATTGCAGGGCAAAGTGACCTGGGGCGCGGTCGGACTCACTTTACTGATCGGCGCAATCATTCTTGCACCGATAGGCTACGGCCTTAATCGCCTGATCAATGAAGCACAAATGCTTGGGCAATTCCTGAATGACGCACAAAATCTCGGTATTCCGGCACCGGCCTGGCTAGACACCTTGCCCGTGATTGGTCAATCAGCCAAGGATTTCTGGATCGATAATCTCGGCAGCGCTGAAGCGGCAAAAGAATCCTTACGTACTCTGGGTACTGGCAGTGCAGTTACTTACACTAAAGATTTTGCCGGACAATTGGTGCACAGTTTTTTTAGTTTTATGATGATACTGCTGGTACTGTTTTTTATTTATCAGCACGGCCAAGGCTTGAGCCATCAGGTTTTGGCCAGTAGCCGTAAAATCTTCGGCGATACCGGCGTACGTTATGTTTTGCATGCCACAACAGCGGTACGCGGCACTGTCAACGGCATGGTGTTGATAGGTTTAAGCAAGGGTTTATTATTGGGTATTGGTTATGCGTTCGCCGGACTAAGTCATCCGGCCATGCTCGGCGCCTTAACCGGTATTTTTGCAATGATCCCCTTTGCGGCTAAAATTATTTTCGGTGCCTGTTCGCTGGTGTTGGTCGAGCAGGGACACGCCGGACCAGCCGCCGGACTTTTTATTTATGGCATGGTTCTGACCATTATAACTGACAATTATGTGCGGCCGGCTTTAATTGGTGGCGCAGTTAAACTACCCTTTCTCTGGACTTTGCTGGGCATTTTTGCCGGCATGGAATCGTTAGGTTTTTTGGGTTTGTTTCTCGGCCCCACTTTGATGGCGGTCTTGATGTCACTGTGGCGCGACTGGATTGTCGATCTTGACAAGATGTCCAATAATGAAGTCATTACCAGTCATGCGGATCCAATTACCGAAGCACAATTACCCAGTTCTTCTCCAACCGAATTCGATGATGGACAATGATCAATAAATCCGCCGTTTATTTGTTTTTTATCCTCCTTTTCAGTAGTTCCAATGCCACGCTATGGGCCGCAGAATCGGTATCGTACTTCAACGAGGTTAAACCCATTCTGGATTCGCGCTGCGTGTCCTGTCATTCCTGTTTCGATTCGCCATGCCAACTCAAATTAAGCTCTTATGAAGGCTTAAGCAGAGGAGCGTCCAAGAACCCGGTCTATGATCATCAACGCATTAAAGCCGTTGAGCCAAGTCGACTTTTTATCGATGAAACATCCACCTCAGGCTGGCGAAACAAAGAGTTTTTTCCGGTACTTAATGAACAGGAGCAATTGCCTGAGACCAATATCGACAACTCGCTAATCGCAAAATTCCTTACTTTAAAACATGAGCAACCTTTGCCCACTGAAGGTAAATTACCTAAATCGATAGACCTGACTCTGGAGCGGAATTTGCAATGCCCAACCATAGAAGAGTTTGATGAACACCAAAAAGCTCACCCGCTTTCGGGAATGCCTTATGCCATGCCTCCGCTATCAGGGACCCAAGAAGACACACTGTTAAACTGGCTAAAACAAGGCGCTAAAAATGATACGCCGCAACCCTCACTGACGCCTCTGGCTGCCGCTGAAATTAAAAAATGGGAAATGTTTTTAAACGGTAGCTCGTTAAAACAGCAACTAAGTTCGCGCTATATGTATGAGCATTTATATATAGGCGACCTGCATTTTAAAGGCCACCCAAACAATGAGTTTTATAAACTCACACGCTCTTCAACGCCTTCCGGGCAACCGGTCGTGGAACTTAAAAGCGTGCGCCCTTTTGACAACCCCGGCATAGCCAAATTTTATTACCGGCTGCGTCCGATAACATCAACCATCGTCGATAAGGATCATTTTGTTTACGAATTAAGCGACAGTAAAATGCGGCGTTTTGAAACCCTGTTTTTAAAACCCAAATTCAACGTCACTCAGTTGCCAGGCTACGAGCTACATGCTGCAGCCAATCCGTTTAAAACTTTTAGTCAATTACCGGCAGTTTCACGTTATCAATTCCTGCTGGATGATGCGCAATATTTTTTCTCCGGCTTTATTAAAGGCCCGGTTTGTCGAGGCCAAGCGTCGCTAAATGTTATCAGGGATCAGTTTTGGGTTGCGTTCATAAGACCCCAGCCTGAATTTAACCAGCAAAACACCCAGTTTCTGGCCGAAAACAGTCAATATCTGCAAATGCCCGCCTCCGACGGCGAAAATATCGGTTTTCTTGAATGGCGTGAATATAACCAATGGCAAGAGCAT
This sequence comes from uncultured Methylobacter sp., assembly GCA_903831545.1. Taxonomy (GTDB): domain Bacteria; phylum Pseudomonadota; class Gammaproteobacteria; order Methylococcales; family Methylomonadaceae; genus Methylobacter_A. The sequence continues at coordinate 7,119 of CAIKYI010000025.1, forward strand.
TATTTAAAACACAAAGAAGCGTTCATCAATAACCTGCAACCCCAACATGCAGTTGATTTAAATCTGATCTGGGATGGTGAGGGCTATAACGAAAATGCCTTGTTAACGGTATTTCGCCATTTCGACAGCGCCACCGTTGTTAAAGGTTTACTGGGTAAACCGCCGCTAACTGCCTGGGTTGTTGATTATCCAATCTTTGAAAGGATACATTATTTGCTTGCTGCCGGTTTTAACGTATCCGGTAGCATTGAGCATCAAATCACCACGCGTTTATATATGGACTTTTTACGCATGGAAGCCGAAAACAATTTTCTTAAATTTATTCCGATAAACCAAAGAAAACTCATGCATGACAGCTGGTATGAGGGCATCGATTTAAAGATTTTCAGTTTTTTTGAAACACCCTCCTTTAATACCGATACGGAACCGGCAATACCCTATCAAACGGCTGATTATAAACAGGAGTTTTTTCAAAGCCTCCAGCAACAACTGGGACGTGCCGGTGGCAAACCCGATTTAATCAATCGCTGCCTGGAAGCGCAATGCAATAGCGCTGACAGTTCGCCGGAACAACGGCAAATTGATACCATGATGCGCTCCCTGGCTGACTTGAAAGGTGAACAAATTTCAGCTTTACCGGAAGTATCATTTCTGCGGGTAAAAACAGTCAGCCCGGAAAAGGATCGTGTTTACACCCTGATTCGCAATCAAAAGTTACTGAACGTATCGTTTATTTTCGGTGAAAATCTGCGGCGCGAACCCAACAAGGACACGCTGACCGTGCTGCCCGGGTTTCTTGGCAGCTATCCCAATATCTTTTTTGGCGTACCCCAGCAGCAACTGACGGGCTTTATCGAACAACTAAAACAAAGCTCAAGCAATGCCAAAGCAGACCTGTTGTACAGTCTTTACGGCATTCGCCGCACTAATCCTGAAATATGGCAGTATTTCGATTGGTTTAATAAAAAATACCATGATGAGCAACCTGAAGAGTCGGGGCTCTTTGATCTGAACAGATATGAAAACCTGTAGCCTGATCGATGACTAAAGCTCTGTTTGCAGCCCCGGAATGCCAATGCGCTGAATGCGCATGGCGTTGTCGCCTTCTTCGTAAACGGGCAATTTCCCTTCTGTTTGCCAAAGTCTGAACGCCAGCGCATGAGATAAAACCCGAATGGGATAATCGCGGGGCAACTGCTGCAAATAGGGCTGTATGGTTACAAAATCAGTCGCACCGTATTGTTGCATGATAAAGCGCAAGCCGCCGTTGGCAGGACCTATATTGTAGGCGAGCAAACCCAAAAACAGATCGTTGTGCATTTGGGTAAGATAATATTTTAAAGTTGCCGCAGCAATAAAAGCGTTATGCCTGGGATCGAGTAATGAAGGTTTACTGACCTCCAGTTTTTTAGCGGCCTGCTCCATAATGGTTTTAGGCACCAAGGTAATTTGAAACAAACCTCGCCCGCCATCTTTGCTATCTCGGGGTAAAAACGAGGATTCGGTTGCTGCAACGCCTTGCAGCAAATTTTGATCAACGTCAAATACCTTGGCCGCTTCGGCAATGACCGGGTTATAGCTTTCTGCCCGACCAACCAGTTTTTGCAATTGCACCGGATCATGGCGCCGATACGCGGCATAGACCTGATGAGCCAGCGTGACCCGACCCGCTTCCTGCTTGCCACAGACCAGTAACCGAAAATGCCCGAAGGCCTGGGTAAAGTGATTTTGCATGACAAACCAACCGATAAGCAGTGCAAAACCAATCGCCAGTGCCGGTGCCAAGATCGCCGCCCTGCCCTGCAACAATTTACGCAACTTCCACCAACCTATCAACAACATAGCCGCAGCGACTATCAAAGCTAATACGCCGATTGCAAACGGCAATAAACTTGTAAAAAAACGGGTCCCGGAAAACCAGTTGGCAGAATAGCCCAATAAAACCATGATCACACAGATTGCGGTTATCGCAAGTCCCAGTACTTCAAAACCGATGATCAGGAGTCTATTTCTAAAACTCGCAACCGAAGGTTTGAGCAAAACTTTATTTGCTGTTTTACGTGGTTTACGTGGCTTGGCTTTAGAGCTGGCGTCTACTTTAACCTTGGCAGGCTTTCGTGGAGTTACTGGATTAATCATACAAACACTTCAGGCAAGGTGTTGGTGGCGCATAAATTAAGAATGTCAGGCATCATGAGTGATTATAACTTGAAAAATATAAGGTACAGATTTAAGCAGATAAACAATGGATTACATCACTATTAGCCTATCGTGAAATTATTTTTCATCTCCCAAGCTCAGGCCGACTGAAGTTTGTATAGTTCAACTGCAATTTTTAAATTAAGAAACCACAATTCTGTAATACCGTTTTCACAAGATAATGCTATCTTGAACCATCCAGACAGCTCACGATAAAACAATCATGTACAAAACCACTCTAGCCCAGCTAGTCTATGATTTTAAAACGCTGCGCAATCTAATGGCCAAAGCCACTCCGGCTCGTTCGGGTGATTATCTTGCCGGCGTAGCTGCCGCCAATAATCTTGAACGGGTTGCAGCACAGACCGTACTCGCTGAGGTGCCGCTAAAACGGTTTCTTAATGAAGCTCTGGTGCCTTATGAACACGATGAAGTCACTCGCTTAATCATTGACGAGCATGATAACACTGCTTTTGCCACGATCAGCCATCTGACAGTCGGCGATTTTCGTAACTGGTTGTTGTCCGAGCAGGCCACCACCAGCGCATTAACCGCCATAGCTGCAGGCTTGACTCCGGAAATGGTAGCAGCTGTTTCAAAAATCATGCGCCTCCAGGATTTAATCCTGGTCGCCAAAAAGTGCCGGGTCATTACCCGATTCCGAAATACCCTTGGTCTGGAAAACCGCTTTTCTACCCGCTTACAACCCAATCATCCTACCGATAGCCCGGCAGGTGTTGCCGCCAGCCTGGTGGATGGTTTACTTTATGGTTGCGGCGATGCCGTTATCGGCATTAATCCGGCTTCAGACAATCTTGAGGCCACCTTGCGCCTGCTAAATCTGCTGTCTGAAGTCATCGAGCGCTATCAGATCCCGACCCAAGCTTGTGTGCTGGCCCATGTCACCACAACCATGAAAGCCATTGAGCAGGGTGCTCCAGTTGATTTAATTTTTCAATCGATTGCGGGAACCCAAAAAGCCAATGACAGTTTTGGTATTAATCTTGATTTATTAAACGAAGCCCATCATGCCGGACTGCAATTAAATCGCGGGACGCTGGGCAACAATTGCATGTATTTTGAAACCGGACAAGGCAGCGCGCTATCGGCCAATGCCCATGAAGGACTTGACCAACAAACCTGCGAAACCAGGGCTTATGCGGTCGCACGAAAATTTAAACCGCTGCTGGTTAATACCGTGGTGGGGTTTATCGGCCCCGAATATCTTTATGATGGCAAACAGATTATCCGCGCCGGCCTGGAAGATCATTTCTGCGGCAAATTGTTGGGACTGCCCATGGGCTGTGATGTGTGCTACACCAACCACGCCGAAGCCGATCAGGATGATATGGACATGCTGCTTACGCAATTTGCCGTTGCTGGTGGTACTTTTATTATGGGCGTTCCCGGCGCTGATGATGTAATGTTGAACTATCAATCCACGTCTTTCCATGATGCGCTTTATGTGCGCCAGTTATTGGGGCTAAGACCGGCGCCAGAATTCGAGCAATGGCTAATACAACACAAGATTTTTAATTCCGAAAATCAGTTGCTCCAGCAACCCGATATGCCGTTATTATTTAAACAGACCTTACAAAATCTTGGCAACGCAGACCATGACTGAAAATAACCCGATAACATTAAAGCTAGACCCCTGGCACGAACTGACCCGCTTCACGCCAGCGCGTATCGCCTTGGGTCGGGCAGGCATGAGCCTTCCGACCCGCGCTTGTCTGGATTTTCAGTTAGCCCATGCCTTGGCCCGCGATGCTGTAAACATTCCCCTTGATTTTGCAAGCCTAGCCCGGCGATTAAGTACCCAAGGTTATAAATCACTAACGTTGCAATCACAGGCAGAAAATCAGGCCATGTATTTACAGCGCCCGGATCTTGGACGTTTGTTAAATGCTGCGTCGCTAAGCGGTTTGCAAAATAACGCTGCCGTTGTTGCAACTGATGCAGTCATTGTAGTTGCAGACGGTTTATCATCTAAAGCTATAGCTAATCACGCGGAACCATTTTTAAATTTATTGTTGCCAGAACTGCTACAAAAAAACTGTAAATTTCCGCCGGTGTGTTTAGTAAAACACGGTCGGGTAGCAATTGGCGATGCAGTCGCGGAACACTATGCCGCCCGATTGTGTATAGTCCTGATAGGTGAAAGACCCGGCTTAAGCTCCCCCGACAGCATGGGAATTTACTTCACTTATAAAGCCAGAGCAGGCAAAAGCTCCGATGCAGAGCGTAATTGCATTTCCAATATTCATCCAAACGGACTGTCTTATCAAAGGGCTTTACACAAGCTCATGTTTTTAATTGATAAAGCAGAAAAACTCCAGTTTTCCGGGGTTGATCTAAAAGACGAAACCACTGATTTTACCGAGAAAAAACTGCAACAAGTTAATTTTTTACTGGACTAACCAGGAGAGGCAATCGACAAAAAACACGCTAAATTAAAAATTCGGCCATTAAACAATCAGTACTGTACATAGCATATATGAATAGATGATGAATTTACTGTATCGTTTAAGGAAACAATTAATAAATTATTGCGACTATTGTCAACAATAGAAGTCTTAAGTATAGTTAAGTTGAAGTTTAAAAACCCATCAACTTTATACGAGGACTTAATCATGAACGATTTACAAAAAGACATTTTAACGGGAACGGTATTTGTAATTGGCCTGGTAGGCTTTATTTCCGGAGAATTCATCATTTCATCTACACTATTTGCCTCAGCGGCAATTGCCAGTAATGTAAATGTAAACCGTAAAAAAGCCAAATCCGGACAAATTTAATGCGCTTAATATCCGGCTCTAAACTGTTACAAAATCCCAATTTGAAGGCTTCCAACTCTTAACAGGTTTGGAAGCCTTCTTTATTTTGCCAAGAAGCATTTAAAAATTGCTTTTTTCTCATTGTTGTAAACACGATATTCAAGTTTTTAAATCTTTTGCGGCCAGCTTCTTGCAAAAAGTCATTCAACAACCCCTTACAAGACAATTCCTGTTATTTCAGATCAATTGGCAGTTGTATATAAAATGTAGCACCTACAACAACTGTTGATTCAAAAAATAATTGTCCATGAAGTTTTTCGACGATAATGCTGTGCGATAGGCTTAAGCCTTTGCCTTTTGATACGGTTTAATAAAACCGGACACTTCTAAAGACAGATTTATAATGTCAATAGAAGTGAAAAATGAGCGATCAAAATAAACATAAACGACCCAAATATCCGATTCAATTTAAACAAGATGCTGTCAAGTTAGTTAACGAAAAAGGCTATACCCATAAGCAGGCAGCGGAAATTTAGGTATTTCAGTGACTGCTCTCGGACGCTTAGTAAGCGCTGAAAAAGAACCTACAACGACAACGGCATCAGCCACCAATAAAAAAGTTTTGAACTTGACGGATCAAGACGATCTGTCACGCTTACGCAAAGAAGTTGAACAATTGCGGATGGAGCGCGAAATATTAAAAAAGGCCGCAGTCTTCTTTGCGAAAGAACTCCAATAAAATACGTTGTTTTTATGCCTGAAATCTGGCGCGCGGTGCGGGTGTTTTTTGGAAATGGGACTAAATTGGGGATTCTAGATTTCTGATAATAAAAAAGGCCTTCGATTTCTCGTAAGGCCCTAATTTTATTGGTGGGGTGTCAGGGATTCGAACCCTGGACCTATGGATTAAGAGTCTAGTTTAACCAAAAATACACAACACGCCGTAACAATCAATAATAAATAATTCAATAGCTTAACTGTTTTGTGTTGCTGTCCATTGTTGCTATTTATCCCTCTGTTTTGTATTCAATTGTCACGTGAGTGTCACGTGAGAGTATAATAAAACCCTAGAAACAAAGCGGCCTCGCAGGTGCTACCAACACCAAACAAGGCCTTACCGATTCACTTAACGAACAGGGTTCAGCAAATGGCTAAAGCATCATACCAAAGCCGCTTGCTATCCAATAGGAGCAAGCAATCATGGCAACAATCATTAAACGTCTAACCGCAGAAGGAAAACCCTACTACACCGCACGAATCAGGCTAAAGGGCTACCCTGAACAAATATCTACTTTCCCAAGAATAACCGATGCGAAGAAGTGGGTAACTGTTACTGAGGCGGCGATTAAAGAAGGCCGACACTTCAAAACTACCGAAGCCAAAAAGCATACCTTAGGCGATTTGGTAGACAGATATATTAAGGACGTCTTACCCACTAAGCCAAAGCAAGCTTATGCACAGCGGCCACAGTTGGAACGCTGGAAGGCTGAAATTGGAAGTTATGCGTTAGCGGATGTAACCCCTGCCTTAATTGTCGAAGTCCGGGATAAGCTACTAACCGAGCCGACACCAAGGGGCATACTACGAAACCCGGCTACAGTGGTTCGATATATGGCGGCGTTAAGCCATGCCTTCACTATTGCCGTGAACGAATGGCAATGGCTGGAAGATTCCCCTATGCGTAAGGTTAAGAAACCAAAGGAATCAAAAGGCCGGGTTCGCTGGCTGGATGATGACGAACGAGCCAAAATATTGGCCGCTTGCAAGGAATCATCAAACGCATGGCTTTATCCTTGTGTCATTCTGGCGTTAAGTTCTGGCATGAGACAAGCTGAATTGATGGGCTTGAAGTGGCAGGATGTGAACCTTAAAGATGGCTTTTTAATCCTGCATGAAACCAAGAACGGAGACAGGCGGCGCGTTCCTTTATCCGGTTTGGCCTTATCGCTGTTACAAGAACACGCAAAGATTCGGCGGCTTGATACCCCACTATTGTTCCCAAGCAATTCAAATCCACAAAACCCAATAGATTTACGTAAGCCCTGGCTAAACGCACTTAAAGCGGCTGGCATAATAGATTTTCACTGGCACGACTTGAGGCACAGCACAGCGTCTTACCTTGCCATGAATGGCGCGTCACTTGCAGAAATAGCCGAGATTCTAGGCCACAAAACCTTAAGCATGGTTAAGCGGTACGCTCACTTATCAGACGGGCATGTTTCAAGTGTTATCGAAAGCATGAACGCTAAAATATTTGGGGTCGTGTGATGGATTTTTTAATTACGCAAAACCTTGAGTTGTTAGGAACATGGCCGATTGAAAAACGGGCAGCAATTCCTGGCGGTCTACCCGATAGATTAAGCATTAAGCAAATCGCCCTGCTATCAGCACCACAAGACACTCAAAAGCAAAACATCATAATCAAAGCGATAATTAAGTTATGCAAAGAAAAGGCAATTGAATATTTCGGAGACATAGAAGGCTGGGTGTACGGCGGCAATGAATTTAGTTATATTGCGAACCCTTACGAGGATATAAAAGGCGTACAAGTTGAAATGGGCGACCTTATGCGTACAGCTCTAGCAAACAAATGGAAAGCTGCACCGGCTGACTGTTTGATTGATAGGTGCGAGTTTAAGCGATATTTGCAAAGTGTGAATCAATCCGCTACTGGTTATTTAGTCAATTGGTGGGGGAATGCCGAGCACCAAGTCGAAGCTGTAGAAAGTGAATCATTAATGCCAGCACAGAATGATTTACAAAAAAGAATTGAGGTTTTGCAAGGTTGGTTGAATAAGCAGGAATATTATAAGCCTGGAACGGTTACTGTTTTGCCGAAAGGCATTAGCCATCACCAAATTCATATAATTTTGAATAAGGCCAGTACGACGGACGATAAGTTGTTTGATATGGCATTGGAGACATTCAAGCGGCATTTTTGGCAAAAACAAAAAATAGCACGGTTAAAGCAGGGGCGATAAAACCCTATTATTTCATTCAAATCCGGACACCATAGCGTGTCCTTTTTTTTGCCTAAAAATCGGCAAGCCACACCAGACATAAGTTTAAACCCGGACAATTTAAAAATGTCCATATTATGTCATAGTTTTGTCTATTTTTTATTACAAATCAATAGCCTATGATTTACCACAAGTCAGGACAATAAAGTACTGGCCGTTAAAGAGACTATATCAATGAAAAAAATAGACAAAGACGAAATCCTTAGACTTTTGGCCGTAATGTTTCCCGATACCCCAAAGGTTTTGGAGTTGATTGAAGAGATGCGTGTAGACGGTGAGAAGTTTGAAAAATTTATTAGGGAGGTGAGAGAGCTTACCGACTAAGAGTTGCCAGTCCCCGGGGAATAGTCCGGGGATTTTACCTAAAACTTAATTTTCAAACTTACCGAGAAGCAATAATGGAAAAAGCAACACAAGCAGCATGGGCTTATTTAACAGTCCAACAATTTACAGTCAAGCATACCGCATTTAATACGGGTGGCTTGCGTAGTCTTATATTCAATGAAAACACCAACGGCCTTGCTAAGTCCGGAGCAATTGTTCGCATTGGGCGCAAGGTGCTTATTCGAGAAGATTTATTCTTTAACTGGGTTGAATCACAAAATAAGGCGGTGGTGTAATGACTGCTCTTATTGTTTTAATGATTTTATCTAAAGTCATCCGTGATAATCGTCGCCATATTACCCGCGCCGATTACAACGACACCAAACCCCTGTTAAGTTCTGAGTATGTGATATTCCCCAGAATTGGCAGTCTTCAATCTAGGGCATTAAGGCGGCTGTTACCGGCTGGCGTGATGCTGTCACACCGAGAGTTTGATTTTGCATCCCATAGCTACCGTTTAGGCGGTTATATCGACAAGTTGCGGGATAAAGGGTGGACGATTGTTAACCATGATGAAGCAGCTAAAACAAAGGATGTTGTGCATCGAGTTGTTACCTTTACCCGCTACGAATTGTTTGCAGAGTTTACGCCGGAGCTGGCCGAACGACTTAAAGCATTTTGTATCGCGGTTGATGAACTTGAAGCAAGGGCGGCGGCAACCGCCCACACTTAAAACATACAGCAGATAGGGATAGAATAATGTTTAACAAAAAACTGAATGCGGATTTTATCAAAAAACGCTTAAGCCCGATAGATTTTTACCGGCATGAACTACTCAACGCGGCATTAAAAAAACATTCTTGGAATGATGGCGGCTTGTGTCCCTTTCATAGCGACAATAACCCCGGTTCATTCCGTGTAAACCTAACGACAGGGGCTTACAAATGCTTTTCATGTGGCATTGTTGGCGGTGACATTATTGCCTTTGTAATGGCCGTGTATGGGCTGCAATTTGTCGAAGCACTGGCAAAACTGGCTGATGATTGGGGCTTAATATGAATGGAATCCCCCAAAGCTACCACGGCAAACCATTAATCCATGCTTGGACTTATTGCGCTACGGATGGCGCACCCTTCGGGGTTGTTGGCCGGTATCAGGAGGGCGCAGACAGTAAAAAGGATATTGTCCCTTTCTTCAAACGCAACGGCGCAAACTGGGCGGCTGGTATTGAGCTAAACCCACGCCCTTTGTTCGGCCTTGATAAGCTGGCGGCACAGCCAAAGGACAAAGCTGTTTTCATCGTTGAAGGGGAAAAGAGCGCGGCGGCTTTGCACAGTATAGGCATTGCAGCCGTTAGCAGTCTTGGCGGTTCACCGGCAGCAAAACAGGCAGACTGGACACCTTTAAACGGTTATAAGCTGGTTTACCTGTTACCGGATGCAGACGAGCCTGGCGAGCATTACATGCAGGATGTTTACCGGGCTTTAATGGCTTTGGATGCACCGCCACAGTGTAAGGTGGTTGTGTTGTCTGGCTTGCCGGTTGCGGGTGATGTGGTGGACTGGGTGCAAACCTTTCTTAAGGACTGGAACGGTTACGCGCCTATTCCTGAAAACTTGCATGAAGCCTTAAGGGAAGAACTACGGGCGGAGCTGAAAAACGCCGAACCTATACCGGGTAATTGGAATTTAGCGGTTTTAGCTGGTTCATGCTCTAGCGGTTTTGAGTGGGAAAAACCGGGTGAAATTGAAACCAAAACGCCACCCGTTCAGGCGTTACAATCTGAATTAATCCCCGAACCGTTCCGGCATTGGCTGGCTGATGTGTCCCACCGGATGCAGACACCCCCAGACTTTGCCGCAATATCTAGCATTGTTATTGTTGGCTCAATCATTGGCGCAGGGTGCAGTATCAGGCCTAAACGCTTGGATGACTGGGAAATTATACCGAATGTATGGGGCGCGGCGATTGGGCGGCCTTCGGTTGTTCTAAAGTCCCCAAGCATGAAAGAACCCATGAATCTATTGGAACGCTTGCAAGCTGAATACGGGGAAAAATACGAGCAGGACAAAGCCGGCGCAGAGTTCGAGATATTGGCAAACAAGGCCATTATTGATGATGTGAAGGGGCAGTTATCCAAAGTGGCGAAGGGGAAGGGGAAGGGGAAGGGGAAAGATGGCGTGGTAAAGGGTGATGACATGCAAAAGTTGAAAGCTGATTACATGGAATTATCTGAGAACGCCGAACCTGAAGCGACTAGGCGACTATTCAAAACCAACGAAACCAGTGTACAGAGTATGACGGTTTTGCAGAACCAGAACCCAAGAGGCCTTTTGACATTTAGGGATGAATTAACCGCCTTGCTTGTGAAGTGGGATAGAGAGGACGGCGCAGACGAACGCGCCTACTTTCTGGAAGGCTGGAACGGTAACGG
>CAIKYI010000026.1 GCA_903831545.1 uncultured Methylobacter sp.
ATAGATCGTGACCGGATGGCCTCATAAATAATGCGGCTTAGATCGGCATAATGACCGCAATATAAGCGGTTGAAACTTGAACCGCACACACCTTACCCCATAAGCGGCGTGACTTGAGATTAATTTATGCAGGTTCATTTCCAAACTAAGCGCATGTTTAGTTTACAAAAAAAGCCATATAATCAGTTTATAATCAATCGGTTAAATCTTATTCGTGCATAAGAAGAAGCTTACAAAAACTGAATAGATGGTATGACGGTGAGGGTATAGGGAGGGTAAAACCTAATGCGCTTACCTTTCGTATACCGCTCCCTACTCTATTTTTTCAGAGCCGTGAAATTGGAGCATTATGTAATTGCCGTAATTCGATATTGGAAAAAATGTCGGCAATAATCGCCATATTGCTGCTTAAAAAATAACACAATCACTACTCACTCCCTGCGCGTGTGAGTCACAGAACTGTTAAAACAACAGCAAATAACGCAAAATTAACCAGTTTATGCAAGTGCATTTTGAAATGCGTCCACTACGGCTGTTGCTCCCTGTTTTACGGAATAGTGTCGAAAAGTGCCAATGATTTTGTGGCGACCATTACCGGTGCTCCTAACTGATTATCGGCTTTTTTATACCCGTTGTTTTCTCAAGCAAGCTCATTGTGTATCATGTAAGCACATTAAAATTGAGTACCAAGGCGAGTACCAAATAATAAGACTTATAAAATAGTTAAATTAAAAACAAATACTTATGAAGATACTCAATATACATTTTAAAAACATTAATTCTCTGGAAGGCGAGAACCGGATCGATTTTGAATGCCCACCCTTTTCAGAGTCCGGTGTTTTTGCGATTACCGGCCCTAACGGATCGGGAAAATCCAGTATTTTAGATGCTGTTACGCTGGGTTTGTATGGCGAGACTTTTCGTTTTGATCGACCAAGTCGACATGTAATGACCCAGCACACGACCGAATGTTACTCGGTGATTGAGTTTGCGTTGGGTCAGCAAAAATACCAATCAAGCTGGCATGTAAAAAGACAATATGCCAATCCAGAAGCCGAACTTTTACCACCTGAAATGAAGCTGATTCGTTTGAGTGATGATGAAGTGCTAGGAACCACAGCCCAACAGGTATGCGCAAGGATTACTGAAATTACCGGCATGAATTTTCGTAATTTCACCCGCTCGATATTGCTTGCACAGGGAGATTTTGCCGCATTTCTGAACGCGCTAGATAATGAACGCATTGATATTCTGGAAAAAATCATCAGCGCCGATATTTATACCGACTATAAGACTGAGGTTACTAAAAAGGCCGCCGATGCGCAACAACGCCTGGATTATTTAAAACAGGATTTAGCGGTTATTCCAGTCATGGATGCCCAAAAACTGGAAGCCTGCGAACATGATTTACTGGATTTTGTTGAGCAAGCCTCCGAGTTGCACGAACAACAAAACAGCCTGAAGCAGCAGCAAAGCTTACTGAACAAGGTGCTGGCCTTGCAAAAAACTATTGCCGACCAGGAACTAAATCTGCAACAAACCAAAGCACTAGCAGAAAATGAGCAACAAGATCTCGACCAGCTAGTGGCGACTCAAGATGCGCTGCTGTATCAAGAGGATACTCAGGAAATTAAGAAAAAAAATCACCAGCTGCATCAGAGTAAAGCAATGCTGGCAGACCTTCAAGGCGAACTGAAACAACTGCAAGACCTGATCGGCGCGGAACAATCGCTACCCCAGGGTTTGTCCGCCATATCAATTACCGAACAGAAGAAAACGCTAACCGAGCTGAGAGCCCAGGTAGGCAAATTAAATGCCCAACACCAGTCAGAATCAGACTTAGCGCAATCTTTAAACGCCCAGATTGAGCAAAAAACATCCGTCCTTGCAACGGTATCCACTTGGCTGACAGAGCATGTCGCAGATCAACCGTTGTTGACCAACTTTCCCGAAACAGGACGCTTAAAAAAAATCCGTGCCGAACTGGTCGAATTAAAAGCACAACAAAAAGCCTACACCAAGTGGTCAAAAAACACGACTGGATCACTTAAAAATAACCAGTCTGCAATTGCCCAGGAAAACAAACGGATTGCCGAATTAAAGCAAAAGCTGCCGTTGACTGAAAAGGCGTTAACGGAGTTGGCTCAAGGTAAAAGCTTGGTTGAACTTGAAGTATTTTTGCAAGATCAACGACAGCGAGTTCAGGATTTCCAAGAACTCTATAACCTGGCCAAAACAAACCAAAAGCTGAGCGCTAGCCCTTTTAGTTTTTTCGGCCTCTTTGGCCGTAAAGAGCCGATCAATCATGATAGTGAAATGCTGGAAGTCGAACTTGCAGCGTTAAAACAGGAAATCAGCCGCGAAGAAAATATTAAACACACACTGGAAACAGCTGTTTTTCGTGAATCCTTGTTGAAGAAAATGGCCTCAGATCGGCAGCATCTGATCGATGGCGAACCTTGCTTTTTATGCGGCGCCTCGGAACATCCTTATGTAGAACACCCGCCGAAAGAAGCTAATTCTCAACAGGCTTTGTCGGATCAGAAAGGGAAAATAAAGGTATTAATGAGCGCTGCCGGCAAGCTGGAACAGCAGCTCAAAATAACAAACATACAGGCAGAAAAAAATCAGGCTACGCTGACCACGCAGGCCAAGACCAACTCCCAATGGCAAACCTTATGCAACAAGTTGAACACGGCGAGTACAGAGCTTAATATCAATAAGTTAAGTTTGATGAAGCAGCTGCTTAATAACGAAATAAACGAATTTAATACCGTTACCCGTGTGATTGCCGACTATAAAAGCAAACAGACGAGTATTGAACAAGTGTCAGCCTTGATCGAAAAGGGTGTTGCTACGGTGCAGCGCTTGCAGCTAAATACCAAGCAATTGGAGACCGAGCGCGGGGATCGCGCCAAAGCAGAGATCGGTAACGAAGCCGCATTAGCTACCTGTCAGCAGCAAGAACAAAATCTAGCCACAGAGGTTCTGACACAATTGACCTTGCTGGGCGAAAAAATGCCCGCCAAAGGCAAGGAAGATGCGTTATTCGACCGGCTGAATGCGCGTAGGCAGGATTATCAAGGCTATGCTTTCCGCCAAAAAAGCTTAACCGAAGAACTGGAAGCCTTGTCCGCAAAAAAAGCTCTCTGCCAGGCTGAAATTACTGTATGCACTGAAAAACTTCAGCGCTACAACCAGCAATTACAAGGTGAAGAAATCATCGGTTTGCATTTGGCCTTGATTGAAAAACAACAGCTGCTAGCCGACCAGAAACAACTCATCGCCCAACAGGAAACCGAATTCGGCATGTTACAGCAGGTGTTACAGGACAAACTGCAGGGAACGCAATTCACCAGCCTGCATCAACTATCTGAAATATTGGAAATGCTGC
>CAIKYI010000027.1 GCA_903831545.1 uncultured Methylobacter sp.
AACTGAAGATTAAGTACATTGCCATTTACTGCAGCACGGTAACCAACACCATTAATTTCTAACTGTTTTGTATAACCAGTAACTAAACCAGTTACTATATTCGCAGCTAAAGCACGGTAAGTTCCCCAAAAAGCTCTATGAGTTTTTGCATCAGACAAATTAGCAAAAGTTAATGTATTGCCTTCAATAGTAAAAGCAACATTTCCTTTTGTATCTAAATCAACACTATGTTTGCCTTTAGCAAAAGTTATAACATTTCCATTTGAACTAACATTAACATCAGCAGTACATTCTACTGGTAATTTTCCAATTCTTGACATGTTATCTCCCTACCAAACCGTACACATAACTTCGCCACCAATGCCAAGCTCATACGCTTTGTCATTTGGTAGTACGCCATGTGATGTACTTACTATAATTGTTCCATAACCATTTTTAAAACGCTTAATCTCTTCTTTGCCTTTGTAAACACGACGACCAGGCTTAGAAATTCTTTTTAGCTCATTAATTACAGTTTTGCCTTGTTCATTGTACTTAAGTACAACTTTTATAGTTTTTTTAACGCCATCTTCTACAACATTACAGCTATCAAGATAACCTTTGTCCACTAAGATATTAGCTACTGCTTCAACACTCTTAGAGTGAACCAAAGTAGTAACAGGTAATCTTCTCATACCAGCATTACGAACGCGAGTTAAAGCATCCGATACTAAATCATTAATCATTTATTTTCCTTGTTAACAGTTAGGAGTTTCAGGTGGAAGGCTTATGCCTACCAGCTTGACTTTCTAACGCCTGGGATTAATCCCTCATTTGCCATTTTTCTAAAGCAAACACGACAGATACCGAAATCACGAATTACAGAATGTGGACGACCACAAATCTGACAACGAGTATAACCACGAACTGTAAATTTTGGAGTTCGTGCCGCCTTAGCGATCATTGACTTTTTAGCCATTAGTTGCTCCCTTTAGTAAAAGGCATACCCATTTTCTCTAAAAGAGCAAATCCAGCCTTATCAGAATCAGCAGTTGTAACAACTGTAATATTCATACCATGAATTTGCATGATTGAATCATAACTAATCTCTGGAAAAATTAATTGCTCTTGTAATCCAAAGTTGTAGTTACCACGACCATCAAAGCCATTTCTAGGAACACCACGGAAATCTTTTACACGAGGAAGTGCAATAGAAATCAAACGGTCTAAAAAGTTGTACATGTTTTCACCACGAAGTGTAACACGAATACCAACTGGCATACCTTCACGAACTTTAAAACCTGCAACAGATTTTTTAGCTATTACAGTACTTGCTTTTTGACCAGCAATCGCAGTAATAGTGTCTTCAATATTTTTTATAAGCTTATTGTCTTTCATTGCAAAACCAGCACCAACAGATATTACTATCTTATCAAATGAAGGAACTTGCATAGGATTTTTAATTCCTAAGTCAGCTTGTAATTCAGATTTTAAACCTAAATATTTTTCTTTAAAACGAGCCATCTAATTATGCCTCCACTTTTCGTACATTTGAAACATCTATAGGCATTTCTTTATTTAAAAAGCCACCTTTAGTGTTATCTTCAGTTGGTTTAATAGCTTTTTTAGCTATTTTACAACCCTCTACGATTACCTTGTTTTTCTTAGGCATAACTGCTAATACAGTTGCCTTTGTTCCACGGTCATCTCCAGCGATAATTTCTACAGTATCGCCTTTTTTGAAATTAAACTTTGCCATTAAACAACCTCCGGCGCAAGAGATACAATCTTCATAAATCCAGCGTAACGAACTTCACGACCAACAGGTCCGAAGATACGAGTACCGATAGGCTCTCTTTTGTCATCAAGTATAACAGCTGCATTGTCATCAAAACGAATAAGAGAACCGTTTTCACGCTGAATCTCTTTTCTTGTTCTAACAATAACAGCTTTTACTACTTTACCTTTTTTAACTTTAGAAGTTGGAGCCGCTTTTTTTACAGAAGCGATGATAACATCACCAACTGTAGCATAACGACGCTTTGAACCACCAAGTACCTTAATACACATAATCT
>CAIKYI010000028.1 GCA_903831545.1 uncultured Methylobacter sp.
TGGGCGTTTGATGATCTGCCCGAGACTTACCAGTTTATCCAGAAGGAGCAGGTGTTTATAGGCTTTCCGGCGATTATCGATGAAGGCGATGCGGTCGGTGTACGCATTTTCGATACCGAGCAAAAAGCCGCGTTGCAGCATCAGGCCGGTTTAATGCGTTTGTTTCAGTTACAACTGCGCAAGGAATGCACTTATATTGTTAAAAATATCCCGAAATCGGCGGCGGTAGAATTAACTTATAACCGTTTGCCGAAACATCCGCTGGTGAGTGAAGAGGTGAGTTATTCCTATAAAGATGACATGCTCAATCTGATTTTATACAGCGTTTTTATTGACGGCCAAACCATTCGCACTCAACAGGCTTTTGAACAAAGTTTGCGAACCAACAAAGCCGGACTAATCAGTGTCGCCAATGAAGCGGGAAGTTTGGCTTTTGAAATTATGGAACTTTACGGCGTGATTAAAACACAACTGAAACGTCTGAATATCAATGACCCGGTAGCTAAAGATATTAACCAGCAACTGGATTTTATGATTTATGCCGGCTTTATCCGCAACATGCCTTATTTGCAGCTCAAAGCCATTCCACGTTATTTAAAAGCCATCCAATATCGCCTGGAAAAGTTTGATAATAATTTACAAAAGATCCAGGAAGCCAGCCGTTACGCGACACGTTACTGGAATGAAGTTGAGAAAAAAGCAAAAAAAGAAAAAGTCATTCCCGAACAGGATCCGTTCCGCTGGATGCTGGAGGAATTTAGGGTTTCATTGTTTGCGCAACAGCTTAAAACGGCGTATCCGATATCCGCTAAGCGTATGGATAAGGCGTGGGATGAGCGTGGCTGATTTGTAGTAGCTCTCACGATTGCGGCTGAGGTTTTATAAATAGCTGGGATTTTGGGTTAAATCTGCTTTTACAAAATGGCATCCGCCAGATGATGTGTACCTGCAAAGGAGAGATAATCAATGAGCTTGCAGGTTTTAAGCGAAAAACTGTCAGGATAATGAATGTTAATGCGATGTTGGTCTATGCTTGATTAAGATAGGCAACTTAAAGCTTTTTCTTGGGATGCTCCATGAATTGTTGATACACATCGTCGATGGCTTTTTCGATAAAGTCGATCTTTAGGATGTCAGGTTTTGTTTTTAAATCTTGGGGTAATGGCCTCTTAATTTTTTGCAAATTTGACCAGTCGGAGCAACTTGATCATGAATAAACAAACAGAAGCGGTATTAAACTATCACAAGCGTACCAAACACACCCTGGAGCGCTATGCAAAAGGCCCTGAATCGCTGGATTGGGAAGATCAGCCAGACCAATTTCGACGTTTTTCCGGCTGCGCTATTATTTCACTGCCAAAACCCGGCGCTGAGCTTGAATCTTTATTTGCCGATTTGGATATCCCGGAAACAATTCCGGCTCAACCGTTAACTCTGACTAGCACTGCTTTATTGCTGGAATTGGCTTTTGGCCTGTCAGCGTGGAAACAGTTTGGACCCAGTCGCTGGGCTTTGCGCTGCAATCCTTCCAGCGGCAACCTGCATCCGACTGAAGCTTATCTGATCAGCACCGGCAATGAGTTTGTAAACTCAGGTGTTTATCATTATGTCAGTCATGATCATAGTCTTGAGCAACGTTGCAGGTTTCCCGACAATGCTGCTTTTGACTCCGAACTGTTAATTGGCTTATCGTCCATTCATTGGCGCGAAGCCTGGAAATACGGCGAAAGAGCTTTTCGTTATTGTCAGCACGATATTGGTCATGCTTTAGGAGCTTTACGATACGCTGCAGCCACTTTGGGTTGGTCTATTGAAATATTGGCTGACTGGTCGGATGACAATACCGGTCAGTTATTGGGACTGGAACGGGACGATTTTAAAAAGCAGGAACATGAATTCCCCGATATCATTTGCCGGATTAATACCCATGTCCATAACAAGCAGGTAGCTGACCGTACTCTTCTTGATTCTGCGCAAGCAGGAACCTGGTTTGGCAAAGCCAATAGTCTTGGCGCCTATCACATGTATAACTGGCCGATTATTGAGGAAGTCTCAGCTGCGGCAAGCAAACCCCAAACTGAAGAACCTGGGCAGCAAACTATCCGCCTGGCAATTGCAAAATCCTCCTGCACCAAAACGGCAACACAAATCATCCGTCAACGCCGCAGCGCACAACAGTTTGACGGCAAAGCACCGCCTTTGCCACAAGCCGATTTTTTTCGGATGCTGGCTGCTGTTTTGCCAACTACAGCCGCCTTCGAACACTGGCGCTGGTCACCCAAAGTTCACCTGTTTATTTTTGTCCATCGCGTTGCTGGCATGGCTCCCGGAATTTACGCGTTGCCAAGACAGGCCGAAGCTTTGGAAGCCTTGCAGGCAGCAACTTTGCCTGAGTTTGACTGGCAAAAAATCTCCGAGGCAATACCGCTCTACCAACTCCATTCAGGAGAATGCAGACAAATTGCCAAAACCCTTTCCTGTCATCAACCCATTGCCAGCGACAGCGCCTTCAGTCTGGGAATGGTTGCAGAATTTGGTGACACCGTCCAAACAGCACCCTGGCTATATCGCCGCTTGTTTTGGGAATGCGGTCTGATCGGACAAGTATTATATCTGGAGGCTGAAGCGGCAGGGGTGCGCGGCACCGGTATCGGCTGTTTCTTTGATGACAGCGTGCATGAGCTTTTAGGATTTAAGGATGATAAATTTCAAAGTCTATATCATTTTACCGTGGGCAACCCTCTGGAAGACAAGCGGATTGAAACTTTACCGGCTTATGGGCATTTGGACAATGTTGCATAAAATGAGAAATCTCTTTCATAACAATGAAGACGCTGAAAACATCATCAGGTGAAAAATAAGTGAATTCCCAAGCAGAGGAACTTGGGAATCAGCTATCAAATTTGATTGCCAAGCTCTTTTAATGCTCCTTTACCTGTTTACGTTTCAAACTTTCAAAAACTTTTCTGTTTTTGGCGGCTTGTTCTGCTTCTGTCATTTCTGGTTCGTTATCAATATCTTCAAAATCCATCAGCAACTGACCTATCTTTTGCCACTTCTCAAAAAGACATGACTTTTGATGTTTACTCAATAATTCAGGATTATCGCTATCAGCCTTACTGTCATCCTGTAATTTTTTTAGTTTAATCTGAAACTCTTCTACAACTGATTCATATTCATTTTTCATTGCTTGGTTCTCTTTATGGTTCTGAGTGGGGAGTCAAAAAATAAATTTAGCGTCTGCGCCGTTGTACTGTCTGCGGATCTACCGTTATCTGACGATAAATTTCTACTCTGTCGCCATCTTTTACAGCCGTATCCAAGCTGGCGATTTTGCCGAATATACCTACTTTCTGACTGCCCAGGTTAATCTCCGGATAGAGTTTTAAAACACCGGACAGATTAATGGCTTGTTCAATGGTGCTGTCATCAGGCACTTCCAGACGCATCCATAGTTGTCTATCAACTTCTGCATAACAAACTCCAACGTTCATAATTATTCCTCTGCATTGACTGGTGTTAAGACGGCTACAGGTACTTTTCTTTCGGCGAGCTTTTGGTCGATCAGGCGTTTGCCGACAATCAGAAAAGCCAGCATGATGAAGCCACCGGGCGGCAGAGCCATCAATAAAAAACCTTTGTAATCTGGAATAACGGTAACTTCCAAAAAGCTGAAAGATTCGCCCAACAATAATGACGCATTGGCAAAGAGTGTGCCGCTAGCGCTGATTTCCCGGGCCGCACCCAGCGCGACCAAAACCAGAGCAAAGCCTAAGCCCATCATCAAGCCATCCCACAGCGCATGTCTTACCGGTTGCTTTGAGGCGAAAGCTTCCGCGCGGCCTAATAAAGCACAATTGGTAACGATTAACGCGATGAACAGGCCTAAAACTTTATAGAGTTCATGAGCCCAGGCATTCATTAAAATATCGACTAAGGTCACCAGCGCCGCAATCAATAATACAAATATCGGGATGCGAATTTCATTGGGGATTAAATGCCGCGTCACTGAAATTAAGCCATTGGAAGCAATAATGACCACCAGTGTGGCAAGCCCCATGCCCAAGCCGTTGGTGGCTGTTCCGGTCACGGCCAACAATGGACAAAGCGCCAGGTTCTGACCAAATACGATATTGTTGTTCCAAATACCGTCAAGGGCAATTTTACGATAAGGTTCCGGTAGAAACATGGCGAAGTCCTCAGGGATTGATTAATTGTGCTTGATGTTCTTTAAATAACTGCAAACCCCGATAAATGGCTTGTACCGATTTACGAGGAGTGATGGTCGCGCCGGCAAACTGGTCGAACTCTCCGCCATCTTTTTTAACGGCCCATTGAGTCGGGGTTAAATTGTCCAGCGATCGACCAACAAAACTTAAGATCCAATTGGATTTTGCCACTTCAATTTTGTCGCCAAGACCGGGCGTTTCTTTGTGACTGAGTACGCGCACACCCAAAATATTGCCGTCCCGGTCTACGCCCATAATCATATTGATGGCCCCGGAATAGCCGTCCGGTGCGGTAAACTTAAAGCTCACTGCAGTCACTTTTCCGAATTTTTTGGCGATATAAACAGTGGTTTCATTTGTGCCGATATTATAATTAGCGGACGGAATCGTTAGCGTGTCTTGCAGCAGGTCATTGTCATACAAATCGGCGGGTACTACTTCAGCCAGTGAATTTTGTAAGTCTTCCTGCAGTCGTCGTTGAATGGTCCCTTCAGTACTGCAATTGGTAACGCCTAACAACACACTGGCAATCAAGGCGAAGCCAGCCAGGATTCCGGTTTGAAATTCCAATAAGGGTCTAAGCCTCTCCAGATTGGCAGGTTCCAGCCAGTTAATTACAAACTCTTTGTAAATTGCCGCTTGTTTTTTCCAGTGTTCGACGGTTGCGGGATCAATTTTCATGGCTTACGCTCACGTTCAAGATTTAGGGATTTCAAGGGGCTTGCCTTTGCGGTCGCGTCCGTAGATTCGGGGATGAATGTAATGATCGATCAAAGGCGTTGCCGAGTTCATTAGCAGTACCGCAAAACCCGCACCCTCTGGATAGGCGCCCCAGGTACGGATAACGAATATCAACAGCCCGCAACCCGTACCGAAAACCAGCTGCCCGGTTGGGGTGTTGGGTGAGGTAACATAGTCGGTGGCAACAAAAAATGCCACGCACATAATCGCTCCGGAACTCAAATGTAAAAGAGGACTGACATAATGCTGGCTATCGATAAGATGAAAAATGCTGGCTAACAGGGCAACGGTCAATAATAAAGAAGCCGGGATATACCATTGGATTACTTTTTGACGAATCAACCACACGCCACCCAGACCCAGCAATAGAGCGGATGTTTCGCCCAAACTGCCACGCGACCAGCCGATAAAGTTTAAAAATGCCGAGTAATCCTTGAGGATGTCGGTCAATAAATGATTTTGCGAGAATTCGGTTTTGATAAATCCCAGGGTGGTCGCGCCAGTATGCGCATCAATATTTTCCAGTCCTGAAAAAGTTATATGCCAACTCTCGGCAAGACTAGGCGACTGGGAAAAAAATAATGGCGAGACATTGGCCCAGGTGGTCATTTCAATCGGAAACGAAATCAGCAGCGCGATTCTGGCCAGCATGGCAGGATTAAACAGGTTTTGACCCAAACCACCGTAAACCTGTTTACCCAAGACAATCGCTATACCGGAACCTACAACGCCTATCCACCAGGGTGCCCAGGGCGGTAAGGTCATGGCTACCAGCCAGCCGGTCAGCACGGCTGAACCGTCCATGATGACCGGTTTTGCAATTTTTCCGGCCAGACGCAGACAAAATGCTTCGAAAATGACCGCAGATAACACGGTAATCACAAATAAATTTAACGCCGGCCAACCAAAACACCAGAGACCAAATGCTGTCGCGGGCATCATTGCCAGCATGACCTGCCACATGATATGAGTGACGCTGGCGTTAGCGCCGACATGAGCGCCGCTGCTGGGTTTAAAGTGCGTAATCATAGCAAAGCCTCCTGTTCTGCCTTAAGCCTTTCCCGTTCTGCTTTGGCCGCCAGTCGGGCTTGCTCTTCGTCTTGTTGTTGCCTGGCGATACGATCCATTCTGGCATTGCGTGCATCAATCAAACGTTTGGTTTGTTCCGATTTATGCTCCGCCTGTTGCCTGGCCATGACCTCACCCGAGGCATATTTAAAATACTGCACCAAAGGAATATTGGACGGGCAGATATAAGAGCAGCAGCCACAACTGATACAATCTTTTAAACCCAAATCCACCGCCACATCCAGCTGATTGATACGAATATTGTTCGCCATATCTAAAGGCCGCAAGCCAGCAGGACAAACAGTGATACAACTGGCGCAACGAATACACGGTTGTTCGGCGGCATTTTTAAGCTCATTGTGGGTTAAAGCTAAAATCCCGCTGGTCGCTTTAACGGTGGGCAAACCGGTATGCGGCAAGGAATCGCCCATCATTGGCCCGCCCATGATAATTCGTGCGATTTGGTCATTACGCACGCCACAAAACTCGAACAATTCGGAGATTAAAGTGCCGAAAGGTACTTCGACATTCATGGGCCGTTCTACAGCGCCACCAGCTATCGTGACAACCCTGTTCAACAAAGGTTGACCATGACGAATTGCCTTATGAACTGCGTAAGCGGTGCCCACATTATGAATGGTTACACCGATTTCAGACGAACGGCAGCCTACAGGCACTTCTTTACCCGTGACATAACGAATCAGTTGTCTGTCCCAACCCATGGGATAACGGGTAGGGATTTGGATGATCTTAATCTGCGGATAAAGCACCGCTGCGCTTTGCATAGCCTTATAGGCCAGCGGTTTATTGTCTTCAATCGCCACCACCGCATTTCCGGTTTTTATGCCTGACTTCCCTGTAAGGTGGCCTTCCGGCGAATTTGTCATGCCGTGCAGCATTAAACGCACACCGTCAATGATCTGCATGGCACGTTCCTGCATCAGTCTGTCGTCACAACTTAAATAGGGTTCGCATTCCGAGCCGTTAATTATCAAGGTTTCAATCTGGTTCTCGCGGCCCATATTAAGCTTAACTGCGGTCGGAAACGTTGCGCCGCCCAGGCCGACTATGCCTGCCGCACCTACGCGCAAACTGATATCTTCGGGCGTTAACTGGAACGGATCTTCAATTGTTTGTGTTTCTATCCATTGATCAAGACCGTCGGTTTCCAGAACGATCGTACGAATAGGCAAGGCGGACGGATGTGGGGCAGGGTAGTCGTTAACATCCTGGATAATTCCGGAGCTTGGCGCATGCACTGGCGCAGAAATCATACCCTGACTATAAGCCAACAATTGACCTTTCAGCACTCTTTCACCGACTTTGATCACCGGCTCGGCCGGTTTGCCTACGTGTTGCTGTAAAGGAATATACAAGTTTTTAGGTAAGGGGAAGTTACTGACTATAGGCAGTTCAGCGGTTAAGGATTTATGGTCCTCAGCATGAACGCCACCCCTGATTAGCGGTTTTGAGAAAAAACTTAACATACGGCATTACTCGCTTCAGTGTGGAGTACTGCGACGGGTTTATTCCAGCGCCAGTTGCGTAACGTGACTTCAACAGGGTGCATTTGCAGACATTCTGTCGGACAGACCTCGATACATTTTTTACAGGCTATACAGGCATCGGCAACGACCACATGAATTTGTTTGGGTGCACCGACAATGGCATCGGTAGGACAAACTTTAAAACAACGGGTACAACCGGTACAGGTGGCTTCACTGACTCTGGCAACCAGTAATTCCGGTTCTTTTACATCGCTTAAATCAAGATCAATGCCTAATAACGCCGCTATTTGTTCAGCCAATGCGCTACCACCCGGCGGGCATATCGTGGCAGGTGCATTACCTTCTGCCAGGGCTTCCGCTGCTGGTCTGCAACCCGGAAAGCCACATTGTCCACATTGCGAACCAGGTAATAAAGACTCCAATTCATCAATAACAGGACTAGTCTCAACTTTTAAATAGCGGGCAGCAATACCGAGCAATAAGCCAAGCAAAAGCCCCAATAAAGTTAAACTGATAATTGCGGATAAAACATACATGGTTTTTTCCTGTTAATGTGCGTTGTAAAGTCCTGCAAAACCCATAAACGCCAGCGATAAAATACCGGCAGTTATAAAAGCAATGGGCGTGCCTGCAAATAAAACAGGAACCGCCATTAAAGCCAGGCGCTCCCGCAAACCTGCAAAAAGCACCATCACCAGCGTAAAGCCGACTGCGGAACCGAACCCGAAAATCATACTTTGCATAAAGCTATAGTGTTCCTGCACGTTCAGAAGCGCCACGCCCAGAACTGCGCAATTGGTGGTAATCAACGGTAAAAAAATACCCAGAATCTGGTATAGCATCGGACTGGTTTTATGCACGACCATTTCGGTAAACTGGACGACGGCTGCAATCACCAGGATAAAGGCGACAATGCGTAAAAACTGGATGTTAAACGGCTCTAAAATAAAATGTTCCAACATCCAGCTGGTCATGGCCGCCAGTGTCAGCACAAACGTTGTTGCCAGCCCCATACTCAAGGCTGAATCCAGTTTTTTCGAGACGCCCATAAAAGGACATAACCCGAGAAACTTAACCAGAACTACGTTATTGACCAGAGCCGTGCCGATTAATAGTAAAAGATATTCACTCACTGTTGTTCCTGGCTGTTTGAGAGGCTATTCTGTTGACAAGAATAAAGCATCTATTATGCCAATTTGCCAAACATACTGGACATGCTAGTTTGTCGGCTGAGTGCGATACAAATATCCCCACAATTTGTACATGGAAACTGTTGTAAGTCATACATCCTGACACCGAAAAAAAATTCAGTGTCGCAAACCCTACAATGCCTTGCCTGATTGGCGCGCTGTTCAAGCAGACGAAAAATTCGGTTATCTGGGAGGATTAGCAATACCGGAAACCACCAGGCAAAGTCAGTCACAAGATTTGTCAGCTCTGCTTCCTGGCATGCACTTGTGGAATGAGCACCGCTATTCATATCAACTTGACGGCATTGATTAAGACTTCCGGTTCGTAAAAAAAATGACTAATAGCTTATCCCAAGTGTTTGTTCCGGATGATTTATCACGCGACTTTTTAAGGTGCCGAGTCAGTGCATGACTATTGGCGTTAACTTTGCTAGTTATTTTATATAACGTTCTAAAGTCCACTCACATTCGACTAAACCCTATGAAAAAAACTTCATTGCGCTTCTTACAAAAGCATACCAACATGGCGAACGTCATCGGTGAGCTTGCTCCTGATTTATTGAGCGAAGAATACCAAAATAATATCGACAAAATGCTGTACAGCTTGTTTGTTGAAACGGTTGAGCAGGTGCCTATAGCAATCTCTATTACGGATAAAAAGGCAAAAATTCTCTACGTTAACGAGGAGTTTTGCAGGGTCACGGGGTATCGTCCAAATGATATTTTAGGTGAAAATGAATCAATCTTATCCGACAAACACACGCCTAAAACGGTTTACCATGAATTATGGCGCACCATTAGCGCCAAGAAAATATGGCATGGCACTTTATGTAACCGGCATAAATCGGGTAACCGTTATCTTACCAATTTGACCGTTGCACCCATGTTAAATGAGCAGGGCGACATCACTCATTACATCGGGATGCACAGAGATATTACCCGGTCGTATGAGTCTGAAAAAAAAGTGATTAATCAAAAACTATTGATTGAGTCAGTCATTAATTCGTCGCCTATTGCCATGGTTGTACTTGACGATGAGGATCGGGTTATTTTAGATAATCATAACTACAAAGCCTTGGTGAGCGATCTGGATAAAGGCGAGCCGGCAAGGTATTTTCTGGAACTGCTGCGGGCCGAGATGGGTGATCTATGGTCACAATTAAAGTCTAATGAGCAAGGCTTTAATAATCGTGAGTTTAGGGTAGATGGCAAAGGTTTTAATCGAACGCGCTGGTTTTCCTGTGCCGGCAACTGGTTTTTGGAAAATGAAGTTAATGCCGATGCCTTTTTCGAAACCGCAACAAAACAATATCTGATTCTTACGCTGACCGATATCACCAGACAACGCAAACAGATGGAAGAGTTGCATCTTCAGACCCTGAAAACCATTATGACTGAAGATGAAAGAGTACGCAGTATCCGTGAGACAGTGTTTGGAGCAATGCACCATATCCAAATCCCCATGAACCAGATCAGTGCAGCTGAACAGATTTTAAGACATAAAGGGTGCGACCAACACACAGGACTTTTACAGATATTACAAGAAATTCAGAAGTCAGGTGAAAATGCGGTTACCACCATGCAGAAATGTATTCCCGAGATTCCGCAAACAGCTGTCATTCCGGTTAACCTCAATCAGCTCTTGCATGACGTATTATTACTTAGCGACCAACGCATCTTAAATAACGGTATTGAGGTTTATTGGCTACCCCTGTCAGATCTCCCGACCATGCTGGGTTCTGAAAACCGCTTGCGGATACTGTTTAAACAATTAATTGATAA
>CAIKYI010000029.1 GCA_903831545.1 uncultured Methylobacter sp.
CTGGTGCATATAGATGGTGCCGAAAAACAAGAATATCAAGATGCCGATTTAAACTATCAACCTGGAAACAAGCCTTTTCAGTCGATTGAAGAATTACAACTGGTCATGGGCATGAATAAATCTTTATTTTTATGGCTTGAGCCGTTAGTGACTATTTATTCAGGTCAGCCGCAAGTCACCGCGCAAGTCGCGACTAAAGAAGTGTTGCTGGTAATGCCTGATTTAGATAAAGGCTTGGTAGATTCCTATGTTACTGCCAGACTTCAAAGTGCGATAAATAACCTGCCTGTTCCTGCATTTCCATCAAGTTCAGGAATAAATCCCACCGGACAAAATATTCCTACCGGGCAAAATAATATGCTTACCATTGTTTCCGAAGCAATTATGGATGATGAATCAAGAGCCTCGGTTACTGTGGTAATTAAAAAAAAATCCGGAGACACCCAAACAACCCCAACTCCGTTTGAGGTATTTAAATCGCAGCATGTAACGGTAAATAGCACATCATTATTTACCGATTCGATGAGTAAATTATTAGTGAAACAGTATGCTGAACCTGAACTCAACAATTAATCTGAACTTTAAGCAGTTATTTCGCTGGTGGAAGCGAGAACTAGGCTTTTTAGTCCCTGAAAAAATAAAGCAGCTTTTTAATGACCAACAAGGCTTCATCATCGTCTCTCTTAATGGTCATGATTTAGAACTAACTTATATAAATAATGGGCAAATCAAACCACTGGAATTACCGGAAAGAGGTGCCAGAGATCTGACATTTCAGCGTCTCTGCGAAAAAGATGAGCGCTTGGCCAAGGCCAAGGTAATAATCAGGTTAACGGATCAGCATGCCATCCAAAAAGAACTTAGTTTTCCGGCGGCGGCAAAAGAGAACCTTGATCAAGTTGTCGCTTACGAACTTGATCGCTATACGCCGTTTAAGGCAGAACAGGTTTATTTTGCTGTTAAACTGCTGCCTGGTGTAAACGAACCAGGACAGCTCAAGGTTCTGCTAATATTAACAACCAGAGAAGTACTTGATAACCTGTATAAGGATGTGAAAGCATTAGGTTTATCGCCGCTCCTTGCCGATTATCAGGGCTGCGCAAACGATCTTGATGAACTGTATCTGGCTTATAATCTTTTACCGGCCAGGCTAGGGCAAAAAACGGCACAGTTACCGCAATTGATTCACTGGGGACTGACAACCTTGACCTACTTGTTGCTAATGGCTGGTATAGTCGTGCCGGTATGGTTTGAATATCAAACCGTTAATGTATTACAGGTAAAAGCAGATTCTCTGGAAAAAGAAGCCAAAAAGGTTAAAGCCTTACAATCAGAAATTGAGGCGGTAATAGACGAAACCCGTCAGTTAATTAAAGAGAAAAATGCGACACCTGAAGTAATTGCTATATTGAATACCTTAAGCTCGCTAATTAAAGATGATACTTGGTTAAGCTATGCACAATACTCAGACGGGCATTTGCAAATACAAGGAGAATCGCCCGAAGCTTCAACACTGATTGCTGTTCTGGAAGCATCTGAATTATTTGTCAATGCCCGATTTGCTTCGCCAGTGACGCAAGATAGAATTAGCAAACTTGAACGGTTTCAGATTACTGTTGATGTGGCCAATACCGGCGGTGTTATCAATGAATAAGGATAAAAAAATTGCTCTGCTGTTTACAC
>CAIKYI010000030.1 GCA_903831545.1 uncultured Methylobacter sp.
TACCCAAGGCTTGAGTTGCTGTCTGACTGCTTTTCATACTCCTGCTTCCTTCATACATATACGTGTAACGACTTTAGTCGCATCAAGGCGAGCATATTTTTTTACGGCATTACCCATCACTTCAATTTGATCGATAAGTTTGCCTATGTGTTCAGCTAGTGTTGTTGCATTCAAATCTTTTTGCATTAATAACAAGCCTGCGCCAGCATCTGTTAAATATCTTGCATTTGCTGTTTGGTGGTCGTCTATCGCATTGGGTAAAGGTATAAAAATTGCCGGCACTTCTGCCGCTGCGGTTTCACTGACGGTCATGGCACCTGCTCTGCAAATGACTAGATCTGCCCACTGATATGCCGACATCATATCTTCTACAAAAGCGCTTACTTCGGCATCAATGCCCAAATTTTTATAGCGACTTAAAACCTGCTCTTGCATTACATTGCCTGTTTGGTGCTTTATTTTCACTGTATTGCAATTTTGTGGTGTCTTATTCATCTTGGCTTGATTATTTATCCAGACGGCAACAGCCTCTGGTACAACTTCATTAAGCACTTGAGCTCCCTGGCTGCCACCTAAGATTAATATCTTAAGACCTGATTCTTTCGCGGTATTGCCATTTCCTTTTGAAAACTGTTTTCTTAAAGGATTTCCTGTAAATTTAGCCTTCAAATTTTTATTAAAACTTCCTGGAAAGGCTTCCAATACCTGATTAGCCAATCTAGCCAATAATCGATTGGTGGTGCCTGGCACTCTATTTTGTTCATGAATGATCAACGGTATGCCTAATAATTTGGCCATCAGTCCACCCGGCCCGGCTACAAATCCACCCATACCCAAAACCACATCCGGTTTGCGCTGCCGGAGAATTTTCAATGCCTGCAGGCAGGCTTTAAGCAATAAGAATACTGCGTTCACTTTGCCCAGCCATCCTTTACCCCGTACTCCCGCAACCGACAACCAATCAATTTCTATGCCCTGCTCTGGAATAACCCTACCTTCAAGTCCTTTCTGCGTACCTAGCCAACTGACTTTCCATCCTTTTTCGATTAAAGCTTCTGCTACTGCCAGGGCGGGGAAGACATGCCCGCCGGTTCCGCCAGCCATGATAACAATGCGTTTATTCATGTCGAACTCTCATACCAATCCGCTGAGAAGATCCTGTTCCGGCATTTATTTCTGCAACTTCGCTTTGAACCCGAAATAGCAATGCAATTGCACAGCACATAATCATCATGCTACCGCCGCCATAGCTCATTAACGGCAGGGTAAGTCCTTTGGTTGGCAAAATCCCCATATTAACGCCCATGTTGACGAAGGACTGAAATCCAAACCAAATTCCCAACCCATATGCAATAAAGCAAGAAAAACGTTGACCCGCCTTTTCTGCAGCTACCGCTATCGCAAAAGCACGCCATACCAGCAATGAAAATAAACCAATCACAGCTAGCACACCAAGCAAACCCAATTCTTCGGCTATTACTGAAAATAAAAAATCGGTATGTGCTTCAGGTAAATAAAATAATTTTTGTATGCCACTCCCCAATCCAACCCCAAACCATTCTCCACGACCAAACGAAATAAGCGCCTGCACTAACTGAAAACCGGTTTTCAGCGGATCAGCCCATGGATCCATAAAACTGGTGACACGAACCAGTCGATATCGAGAAAAATAAACCAATAACATTGCCAGCACGCCAATTATCGATAGCAATACAATAAATTGCGATAACCTTGCGCCGGCTAAAAACATTATTCCCATGGCTATTATTAAAATAACAACGGATGATCCAAAATCCGGCTCCAGTAATAACAACAAACTGGCTATAGAGAACAATCCCAAAGGCTTTAACAATCCAAAAGCGGAATTTTGAACAGACTCCTGATATCGAGTGACGTATCCGGCCATATAAATGACGGAAAAAAACTTTACTACCTCAGATACCTGTATCCTCATTCCACCTATCGAAAGCCAGCGAACACTTCCATTAACCTTTACGCCAAGTCCAGGGACTAACACAATGATCAGTAACATTAATCCAACTATAAACAATTGTGGGCCATTCTTTTCCCAAACCCTCATCGGAACAGTCGCCACTGCACAACCAAATACAATGCCCAGACATATGTGTATTAACTGTCTTATTGGATAATAAAAGCCGTCTCCAGTCATTTTTATACCCAGATGTAATGATGCGGATGACACCATCACATAACCTATCAATAACAAACTTGCGCTTACGGAAACCAGTACCGGATCGAAATGGAATACACTTATTCGAGCCAGTAACTTTTTCATTAACTTCGACTCCCCTCAGTTAATGCGCTTTTTTTAACCAATAAATTTTTTTCAACTACCTGAGCACTCTTCTGGAGCGAAGTTGAACTAACGCGATCAACTAGTGCCAACACCGCTTTTGTGAATTTCTCGCCCCTATCCTGATAATTTTTATATTGATCAAGACTTGCGCAAGCGGGTGACAACAAGACACTTTCGCCAGGTTCGGCAAGTCCGGCTGCAATTTGCACGGCTTGCACCATATTATCTGCGGAATATACGGGAACCATTCCATTAATCGCTTGTTTAATAAGTCCTGCATCCTTGCCCATCAAAACTACGCTTTTTGCTTTTTCTTTAATTGCGGGCGTCAATTCATTCATGTCCGCACCTTTGGCATCACCTCCGGCAATAAGAATCACCTTACGTGCATATCCTTGCAAGGCCGCAACACAAGCACCAATATTCGTCGCTTTAGAATCATTAACCCAGGTAACACCGCGTATTTCTGCGACACGCTGCATTCTATGACTTAGCCCTTTAAATCTTCGCAAGACATTACACATAACCTGTTCATCAAGACCTACAGACGCCCCCAGTGCCAAAGCGGCCAAGGCATTGGCGGCATTATGCCGACCTTCCAGTTGCAATTCAGCAAGCGGCATCAGGTACGAATCGTTATGCATCAGATATTCCGTATCTCCTCTAAAGGCAAGATGAAAATCCGCATTTCTGTTAACCGAAAAAGTAACCGTGTTCCGGCCTGCAACCTGCATTGCGTCAACCAGTGGATCATCAACATTGATTACCATGGCGCCATCGCCCCTAAAGACCCTTTGTTTTTCTCGAGCATATTCGGTTATATCGGAGTGTCTGTCCAAATGATCGGCACTAACATTCAGCACTGTTGCTACCACTGCATTCAGGGCTGATGTACGTTCCAACTGAAAACTTGATAGTTCCAACACATACAATTGTGCCTTTGGCGATAACAAATCCAAGGCTGGCGTTCCTAAATTTCCGCCTACGCCCACTTGTATTCCTGCCTCTATTGCCATTTCACCCAACAGGGTAGTTACCGTACTTTTACCATTCGATCCACTGATCGCGACGATGGGAACTTCTACTGAGCAGGCAAACAAATCTATATCGCTAACTATCTTTGAGCCATTGGCAATTGCCTTTACAATAGCCTGTTCATTAAGTGACACTCCTGGACTGACCACCAGATGTGTCGCAACCTTAAAAGCAGCTTCATCAAAACCTCCCGTAAACACCGGTGTATCTGGCATTTTCTGAAAAAATTCATCCATCATCGGCGGTTTTGGGCGACTATCAATAATTGCAAATTTATAATTTAAGTCATGTAAAAAATGGGCAACCGAAATGCCCGTGTTGCCAAGCCCAACAACCAACACTTTGGCCGTTTGCGGATCCAGTCCAAAGTTCAGTTTTAACAATGCTGTTATCGCTGCATTATTCATTTTTTATCTCAGTTTTAAGGTAGCAAGGCCAATCAAAACCAGAATGACGGTAATAATCCAGAATCGAACAATTACCCGTGGCTCCGGCCATCCCTTTAATTCAAAATGATGGTGTATCGGCGCCATACGAAAAACACGTTTTCCTGTCATTTTGAACGAAGCAACCTGAATAATGACCGATACAGTTTCCATCACAAACACACCGCCCATAATCATTAACACGACTTCCTGTCTTACCAATACTGCTAGGACGCCTAAAGCTGCGCCCAACGCCAATGCCCCCACATCTCCCATAAACACCATTGCCGGATAAGCGTTAAACCACAAAAAACCTAATCCGGCCCCTACTAAAGCAGCACAAAATACGATCAGTTCTCCGGCATTGGGTAAATAAGGTATTGCCAAATATTCAGAAAAAGTTACATGCCCCGATAAATAGGCAAAAATACCTAGCCCAGTCGCGACCATTACGGTAGGCATAATCGCCAGTCCATCCAAACCATCAGTCAAATTGACTGCATTACTGGTGCCTACAATCACAAAATAGGTCAGAACCACATACATCCAACCCATATCCAACATAAAGTCTTTAAAGAACGGGACGATCAACTGTGTTTCTGCCGGTAATATTGCTGTTTTATACAAAAACACTGCGGCCATTAACCCTATAACAGACTGTCCTAAATACTTGGCTTTAGCCGAAAGGCCGTCACTGTTACCTTTAATAACTTTTCTATAATCATCGATAAAACCGATGACGCCGTAACCTAAAGTTACCAACAAAATCACCCAAATATAGCGATTACCCAAATCCGCCCACAAAAGTGTACTGAATGCTATGGCAACCAGTATTAAAGCACCGCCCATTGTAGGTGTTCCGGCCTTTTCATAGTGCGATTGGGGGCCAAGTTCGCGAATACTCTGCCCGATTTTGTTCCGGCTTAATTTTCTGATCATCACCGGCCCGATAATAAAAGAAATTACCAGGGAGGTTAAAGCTCCAAGAATGGCGCGAAAGGTCAGGTAATGAAAAACCCTGAACCCGCCATCAAAAGTCATTAAATAATCTGCAAAATAAAGTAACATTAA
>CAIKYI010000031.1 GCA_903831545.1 uncultured Methylobacter sp.
AATTAAAGCATCAGCGGGAACTGATGGTTGAAGGCTTTAAGCAGATGGAGAAACGCTTTGAGCAGGTTGACAAGCGCTTTGAACAGGTTGACAAGCGTTTTGAGCAAGTAGACAAGCGCTTTGAGCAGATGCAGATGGATATGAATAAGCGCTTTGAGCAGATTGATAAGCGCCTTGAGCAAATGGATAAGCGTTTTGAGCAGATGCAGTCAGATATGAATAAGCGTTTTGAACAGGTGGATAAAAGGTTTGAACAGCAGCATCAGGAGATTATGGGCTTGCATCATGAAATAAAATTATTGATGCGCTGGAGTTTTGGTACGTTGCTGGCGATCGGTGGTTTGATTGTTGCGGTGTTAAGGTTAACATTATAAGACACAATTGCTGATATGCTTCAAGCACCCAAGAACGGGATAATCAGGTCTTATTGCCCTGTGGCAGGTTATGCTAGATTTATATTGTAACAATCTTGTTGACCTTAACTTATGTAATTAGGCAATGAATATGACTACTGTAGCCGATGATATTTGGGCAATTTTGCATGAAATTGCCCGCGGGCAAAAAGAGTTACAAGGGGGGCAAAAGGCATTGCAAGACGCACAAAAAGAAACTGACCGTGAAATTAAAGCCGTCAGTGCGAGTGTTGGGCGGTTAAGCAATCGTTTAGGGCAATTCGTGGAAGAGGCGGTGCGCCCTTCCGCCGTTCGGTTGTTTAGTCAACGTGGTATTGATGTTCATGAGGTTTACCAAAATGTGACTGCAAAACGCGAAGGCGAAAGTTTAGAGATTGATTTACTGGTGGTCAATAATCAGGATGCGGTAGCAATTGAATGTAAAAGTAATTTAAGTGTTGATGATGTGAACGAGCATCTTATGCGTTTAGAAAAAATCAAACGTTTAATGCCAACTTACAGTGGAAAATGGATTTCAGGTGCAGTTGCTGGCATGGTAATTCCAGAAAATGTTGCAACTTATGCGATACGTAAAGGCTTGTATGTAATTGGGCAAAATGGCGATCACCTGGAATTACAGAATGTAGCGGGTTTTGTGGCTAAAATTTGGTGAGCTTGAACTATTAAATCAATGGTTGTAAATCGACGGTATGGTATTGCTACTGTGGTTCCAGCTCGGAAAATACACGATAGCTGTTCTTATAGTTTTTTCGCCAACCTTCGTTAAGATAAGTGTCTACAACATCCTTTTTAAAAGGATATCTTTCACCATTATGAGAGCAAGGTTCTCCTATGTTCATAATATTACAGCCACCTTTGCGAAGCACTTTCGCTAGAGAGGTTGTTGTGATGAAATACCAAGTCTCTATATTATTTGAGTAACAATATTCTGTTACGGCATTAAATAATCCCCAAATAATACTGCGGTTGGTTTTATTGTGACTATGCAATGATTGTTTTCTTTCCGTGGCATGTGTAGTTTTATTATTATAAGTACTGTCATTGTTGGGTGCGATGTCAACAATCCCTTTTCTTCTTACATCCTTTAATACACATAATCTTGATAATTCAACCGCAGGTTTAATATTGTTTTTGCTAATTTGCTCTTGGAGATTGCAAAATTGCACTATAGGTAAAGCTTGGTCGTTCTGGAAAATTAACCTTATTGCGCCTACCCATTGTCCTGTAGGCTTATGCCTTACTATAAAGTGAGCTGAATGTTGATCATGGTCATCAAACTCCTGTGCTCTAGGGAAATTGTCTTTGTTTTCAAAACCCATTTCTTCGCAATATGTTTTGTAGCGTATTGAATAATTAATTTCTTTGCTTTCTCGCGTATCAGCGAGGAAAACTTCATAATGATTGTCAAACATAAAACACCTATTATTTTGTATTAATTGCCTTGGTGGCAAAAAATTAAGACTGTCTGATAAAGTTGGGGCTTAAATCATAAAAGTTGAGGGCAATTTTCAGCAATTACTTTGCAGTGTACAGAAGCTAAATTAGAATGACCCCATGATTCTGATTAAGATTAGATGAAGATCCTTAGTTTTTAGTTTAACTCTACAGCATTATGCCTTGTTAACTATACATTTTAGAAAAATTATGTCCAAATTTCAATTGGGAATGTTTGCGCCTCATAGGTTTTATTTGCTTTGATAGATAATATATAAGCGTTAATGCTATTAACTCAATACGTAAGACTACTTATATGGGCGTAATTTAAAATCATGTTGCTAAGATAAAAAGCAAATAGTGGAGATTGTTTTAGCCTATATAGCCAAGTTGTCGGTTGTTAATTTTATGTTCATTGGCTTTTTGCTTGATTGCAGGAAGAACTATCCGCGTATTAATTTTTGACAAATGTTGTTTAATTGTAGTTTTGATGGAGGTGTAAAAAATACTGACACTTTGCCTTATGATGGCTCGATTTAGGTGCTTTTTTAGTCATTGATATTTCTTTTATGGCTGAATATTTTTTTAAGTGAATTCAAGATTATGATTTATAAGGCAATTGTAAAGTGTAAAATTTATTGACACTTGATGGTGGTCTGCCAGACAAGAAGGGCTAATATTTTTTAGAAATAAAGCTGGGTTTAACTGTTGAAAAGGTATTCTTAGTTTGTAAGAGTATGATCGTGTGGCAGTGCTATAATTCAGAGACTAATAAAAATCCGCAGGAGTCTGTATATGTCTTATTCCATACCGCGCGATGTTTTTCTTTTATTGGAAACTGCGTTTAATCATGATCGAGAAAAGGCGGAAGTTTTCGCCAAAGCGATAGAATGCTCGATTCAAGCCATTGAGAATCAGGCAGACGAGCGCATCACTCATAAAAAGGAAGCGCTTAAATCGGAATTGTATAATGAGTTACGAGGGGAATTGGCAACCAAGGAATTTGTGCGTGCCGAGATTGGTGAGGTTAGAGCTGAAATTTTAGAGCTTCGCGCTGAAGTAAAGCAAAATGCCCTGCTGCTTAAAATATTAATTGGGGTTACTATTTTTGGCCTTACATTATTTAATCCGGCCTTCATCAAATTGGTCGAGTTGGTTTTAAAATAATGAAAGTAAATCGCTGTTTGATTGATTTTTAATAATTACAACTATACGTACATGCTAATGCCCGGTTCTTGTCATGCTCTACATTGAAAGAATTATTTCGCTAGATCCATAATTTCAACAGGCAATCAAATGAAAAATAAAAAAGCAATCAATAAAAATGAGCTTGGCCTATTAGCCATAGGTCTTTTGGCATCAAGTTCCTTGGTCATGTCAGCAACTTATGATCCATTAAAAATACAGCCGAATAATTTTAATGCAATAGATCAAATAGCTCCGGGCAGTAATGAGCCAGGTAATTCAGCGTCAATGTTGGATTCATTACAGCAAGCAGAAATAAATAATAAAAAAGCGAATTTTGTTGAAGTACTGAATTTTTTAAAACAGAGCAAGCTTAAAGAAGCCAGAGATAAAATCGCTGCTTTATTAAAGCAGACTCCAGCAGAGCCAGAGCTTTACAATTTACAAGCTTTACTGGAAACACTGGAGAAAAATACTCCCGCAGCCCAGCAAAGTTATGAAAAAGCATTGCAACTTAACCCAAAAGATATTTTAAGTCATTTGGGCTTGGCCAAATTAAATCTGGAAGCGGGAGAGCTTGATAAGGCAAAAGATTATGCGACCAAGACGCTGGCTATTAATGATAAAAATATTAACGCCTATCTTCTGTTAGCGGACGTTGCTTATAAACAGAAAAACAATACTGAAGTAGAAATTGTTTTAATGGCGGCGCTGGAAAAGGTTAAAGGGAATATTGACACAGAAATTGAAGTTATTAAAAATTTAGGCAAGTTTTATGCGGTACAAAAACAACCCGAAAAACTTTTGGCTTTAAGTGAAGATTTAGTTAAGCGTTATCCCGGCAATAGTCAGGCGTTGTCTGCTCTGGCCGGCGCCCAAATAGTTAATGACAAAAAGTCATTGGCAGAACAGACTTTACGTCAGTTAATTGCTCAAGAAAAACAGGACACTAATCATCGGTTATTATTAGCCAAATTATTAAGTGAACAGCCTGATAAAGAAAAAGAGTTGCTGGCCTTGCTTGATGAGGCGGCGGCAATAGATCCCAATAATCCGCAGGCGCTTGTTTTTAAAGCAGCTCATTTGATCAAGCTGCAACGTTACCCTGAAGCCTTAGGGCTTGCCAATAAAGCCGATGTTCAGTTCCCTTCGTTAGTGCTGGGTAAGCTTCTAAAAGGAGATGTTTATCTGGCAGAAAAAAAATTGGACAAAGCGCTTGATAGCTACCAACAAGCGTATAAGATACAGCCGAATGAC
>CAIKYI010000032.1 GCA_903831545.1 uncultured Methylobacter sp.
CGTTACTGTCAGTCATTGGTACACAGATAAGCTCCAATCACAAAATTGCCTGCCATAAAGCAGCCAGTCGCGTCCGTCCGTTTTTGGCCGATTGTGACTATTCATTTTATGCCGGAAATAATTCCGGATAGCTTTCGTTCAAAATCAGCTATAAAGAAGTCAGTCCATCAACTCCACCCGCCCCCTTTGCGACATTCGGATATGGATTTAAGCTTCCCGATACCGGTCATTGGTAAAGCGTCAAATAAATATTACCATCAAATAATCAAAAAAATAATTACAACACTGTAAGTCTGGTTAAATGCAAGATAGCGAGACGCTTTCGGTTGAGTATATAAAGTCGTTATAAGGTGTCGCACTACCTTTATATCGCTGAGTTCATATCTGAAAGATCAATAGCCTTTGAAATGCTTAGTCCAGACTGCCCTCAATTAGCATAAAAGCGGCCTGTTTAGCCTGTTCGGCGACCCCTGAGTGACGCTTCATTTGTTCCGAAACGATAGCACCTTTAACCAACAGGCTTAATTGAAGCGCCAAGCTTTCAGGCTGCTTTGAGCCGCACTGCCCGGCTAAGTTAGCAATATAGTATCGAAATTTATCATAGAATTCTGAGGAAACCTGATGCACTGGATTGCCCTCCAAGGGAAATTCAGCAGACGCATTGATGAACGCGCAGCCGCGAAATTCCGGGATGTCCATCCATTCGCCTAGCACATCAAAAATAGCCAGTAATTTGTCTTTCGGATCAGCGGCCTTGGCGTCAACCTGAGCGACAAACCAGGTTCGAAAATCTTCATCCCGTTTGCGCAGAAAGGCAAGCACCAACGCGTCCTTGGACGGAAAGTATTTGTATAGACTCATCTTGGTTGTATTCGCCGCCTTGGCAATAGCATCGACGCCGGTTGCCCTAATGCCCTGGCTATAAAACAGTTCCGATGCGGTAGCTAAGATTTTTTCTTGTAGAGTTTTAGCCATAGACAAAAAAGGAGAGGTTGATAATTATTTTGTGATGTACCGAGCGGTATACTACAATTCAGGCTAGACTGATCGGTAAGTTTTTTAATCATAACAAAGATTTTAAAAACTGATGCGGTAATGATGGTGTTTTCACTTTAAACCAAGCTCTGCGAGGAAATAGACAATGACTTTAGCATTAAAAACCACGCATCATGGCGGTTGCCCGCATGATTGTCCTGATACCTGCTCGATGGTATTTGAGGTTCAGGATGGTAAGCTGGTCGGTGTTAAAGGCAATCCGGACCATCCAATGACGCGCGGAGGTCTTTGCGTTAAGTTAAAAGATTATGAAAAGAGGCATTATCATCCCGATCGCCTGTTATATCCGATGCGCCGCACCGGTCCCAAAGGCAGCAAGCAATTTGAACGTATCAGCTGGGATGAAGCCCTTGATGAAATCGTCACGCGCTGGAAGGCAATTATTGCAGAGCATGGTCCGCAGGCTATTGTTCCCTACAGTTATTTGGGCAATCAGGGTCTGGTGCATGGCTTGAACGGCGGCGACGCGTTCTTTAACCGGATGGGCGCCACCGTCACCGAGCGCACTTTTTGCGGCGAAGGATCTTGTACCGCCTGGCTGCTGACCGTGGGGCCAACGGCCGGCGTTGATCCTGAAAGCTTTATTCATGCCAAATACATCATCATCTGGGCCTGTAATTCGGTCAGCACCAATCTACATCACTGGCACATTATTAAAGAAGCCCAGAAAAAAGGCGCAAAAGTCGTCGTCATCGATAGTTATGCATCCAAGACGGCCAAGGAAGCTGATGTTCATATTGCGCCCAAACCGGGTACAGATGGCGCTTTGGCGATGGCGATGATCCATA